>JBLNAO010000049.1:0-14825 GCA_050259395.1 Chloroflexota bacterium | reverse complement strand
TTGAGCTGCTGGCTGGCCTGGAGTTTGAAATCCCAGGTTTTTGCATAATTCTTGTCCTTATTTGAATACAGCACATTCTTATTGGCATCGAGAACCCTGAATTCAACCTGTGGCAGCTTATCCTCTCCGCATATTGCGAGGCGGTATTCCATATCGGAATAGAAAGTCTTGTATAGTTCAGCTTCTTCCCCTTCCACCAGAATTGCAGCATGATAATTACCATCGTGAGTGTAGGTTCCAAGCTCCGGGAGGCAAACTTTTTTTGCAAAAGCCTTGCACTGTGCATCTGCGCCCTGAACAGCGACCAAAAGGAATAATGCAAGGGCAGTAAAGGTTTTAATTATTCTCATGGCTCTAGATTTTTACAAATGTGTTTCTGATCTCTGCAACTGTCGTAGCGAGCTCCTTAAAGACCGCAGGAGTCATATCTGTCTTAACTTCAGATTTCAGTATCGTTGAATTTGTTGCCTGATCGTATTCTGTTTTAATTGGTGATGAATTGATGTTGATCTTATCGAATACGACTTTAAGCTTGCTTACCTGAGCCATGATCTCGTCGACAGCAGGATTTCCTTTGCTGCTTTCAAGAAGTTTAAGAAGGATATCTATTGAAAGTTTCTGATCAATTATTCTGCTCACAAGCTTGTTGCCGTTGAAATCATTCATGTCAACAAGCTGGGTGGAAATATACAGGCCTTCGAACCAGCCTCCCACAAGCACCATGGAAGCTACAGCGGGTTGTCCGTTTTCTTCAAGATATGAGTTGGAGTTCATGAATGTCTCACTGACAACATCCATAATGTATTCGCTGTTGTTTATGTTCTGCTCCAGCCCGTCGATGGTTTGCTGCGAGATTGCATCGAGGATGCCAAGCCCGTCAGCCATCTTTTTTGCAGCATTCATGTAATCGATTATCAGCTGTGTCTGCTCATACATGCTGGCAAAGCTGAGATCGCAGGTGTAGATGCCAAGGTTCAGGGCCATGCTTTTTGTCGTGGCATAGCTGCTGACATTACTGATCGGATTCATCTGGTTCTGATCAAAATTGGCGCCTGCCGATTTGATAAGCTGCGCTGATTCAAGCGGCGAAGGAAGAGCATTGAAAATCTTCTCAGCCTGCTTGATGTCGTCATAAACTTTGCTGTCCTTCGAAACAGGAACTGTCACATCCTCTTCAGTTGGTTTGGTTCCACCTTTGCAACCTGAGAAAAGGAAGCCGATAAAAAGAACTAACAGGATTGCCTGACTGATTCCTAACTTCTTATTCATATCTGAAAAATTTAGTTGTATGCTTAATTCCCGACTAAATTAGTATAATATTTTTATTTTCAAAAAAAGGTTGTGTTAACTTACCTATTCCTAACTTTGCCTGAAAATGGATGCATCTATGGCAGTATCAGAGGAAAAGATCAAAAAACTGGCATCTCTCCTGGAGAAAGACAATCCTTCTTTGATTGTCCAGGCAGTGGAAAGGCTCAGGGAGGAAGAACCCTTTGAGGGAGCGGTTGCATTACTGGCTTCATGTTATGACCGGAACCATGATGTCATGGTTAACAGGGCGATAGAAACTTTCTTCAACGATCTGAAAGACAAGTCGGCAAGATCAGAAGTGGTTGGTGAATTAAAAAAAGAACATAAGCCACACACTGTAACAATGCTGGCATCCTCATGCTGGCAGTCGGGACTGGATTATTCAGCTTTTTCCATTGACTTCACTGAGATATTTCTCAAAAGCGATTATGGCACGGCACTCGAGTGCATGACAGTAATAGAAGAATCGATTCCTGTGCTTACAGAAAAGGAAAAGAGCAGGATAAAAGGAATGGTTGGCCGGAGTGCCGAAGATGAAACGAGCCCAAAAAAAGCCCTAGCCATTGATCTTATGGAAAAGCTCGAAAGCTGAGGATCAGTCTTCAGAAGAGAAGTATTTCATGAACTGGGTCCTTTCAAACACGACCGGTTTCCTGGTGTTTTTCCAGTTCAGCATTCCTCTGAACTCTTTTATATCATCGAAATTATGGGTTCCCATCCAATGCAGGATTTCGGCATTTATATCTTTAAGGAATGACATCCCATTCTGATAGAGCACCGAACATACCTGTACCGTATCAGCCCCTGCAAGAAGATATTTTATTACATCCACCCCATTTTTAACACCTGTTGAAGCCGATATGTTAATCCTGAGGCTCTGGGCGCTCACCATCCCGATCCATCTCAGGACATATCGCATTTCTTCCCTTGAGCTGAAAACTGCGGCAGGCACAACTTCAATCCTGTTAACGTCAATATCCGGCTCATAAAACCTGTTGAACATTACGACTCCCTTCACTCCTCTTGCATAGAATTCATTTACTATGTTGAGAATGTTTGAGAACCTTGGACTGATCTTCATCACGATGGGAATATTCAGCCTGCTTACCAGCTTTTCTGCAAGCTCGAAATACATCTTCTCAGATTCTGCAGAACTCATTTTCCGGTCGAGAGGCAGAAAAAAAGCATTCACTTCAATTGCATCGGCCCCGGCATCTTCGATCTTTTCGGCAAACTCAACCCAGCTTCCCGATGAAAAACAGTTGACACTGGCAATCACCGGTATCGCAAGAGTTTTCTTTGCATCTCTCAAAAACGACAGGTAAGAATCCACCGAGTGCGACCTTGTATATGAAGAAATGTAATCATCAGCTTCAGGGTAGCCTGTAACTGCCGGCACTTCATTGATATGGTACATTATCTGCTCCTCAAAAAGCGACTTGAGCACCACAGCTCCTGCTCCACTTACTTCGGCAAGCTTCAGGTTGTCAATACTGGATGTCAGCCTGCTGCTGCTGACAATTACAGGACTTTTAAGGTTCAGCCCGAGGTAGGTTGTTGAGAGTTTTTCCATTTTGTTGTTTGTTTGTATTTCTTTCTCCGAAGATGAGGCTGCCCACACGTATCATGGTGCTGCCTTCCCCGATG
The DNA here is from genome assembly GCA_050259395.1 of Chloroflexota bacterium. Taxonomy (GTDB): domain Bacteria; phylum Bacteroidota; class Bacteroidia; order Bacteroidales; family VadinHA17; genus LD21. The sequence goes on along the minus strand of JBLNAO010000049.1, from coordinate 11,867 downwards.
GCAATGTGGTAATCGCCCGACATTCCCATTGAGATCTCCCTGAAGAAAATGTCATTGCTGAAATAATTCTCCTTTAATCTGGTGTAAGCTGTGTGAAGGTATCTGAATTCATCCCGTACCTGGCCGGCATCTCTTGTGAAAGTGGCCATTCCCATCAATCCGCAGATCCTGATATTCTTTAGATCATTTGTTTTCCCCGAATCAAGCAACTCAATCAATTCCTCCGGGCTGAAGCCCGATTTTGTCTCTTCACGGGCAATATAAAGTTCGAGCAGGCAATCAATAATCCTTTCATTTTTTGAGGCCTCTGAATTTATTACATTCAGAAGGTTCATTGAATCCACTGATTGGATCATGCTTATGAAAGGTGCAATCAGCTTTACCTTATTTGACTGCAGATGGCCTATCATGTGCCATTCAATATCGGGCGGAAGCAAATCTTTCTTCCGGATAATCTCCTGCACCCTGTTTTCACCGAATGTCCGCTGACCCGCATTGTAGGCTTTGAGTATATCCTCAACAGGCCTGGTCTTCGACACGGCAACCAGCTTCACATTTTCAGGAACCTGCGATCGTATCAAATCAATGTTGGCTGCTATATCCGTCATCATTCTCTATGGCTCAATTAATTTCGGATTTCGGATTTACAATTACGGATTTATGGGGAGTTCTTACTCCAGAAGATGGATCACCAGTCCGCTCCTGAGCTTCGGCTCGAACCAGGTCGATTTTGGAGGCATGATGTTTCCTGAATCGGCGATGGTTATGAGCTGATCCATTGAAACGGGATAAAGTGCAAAAGCAACCTTCATCTCACCGCTGTCAACTCTTTTCTTAAGTTCGCCCAGTCCTCGGATGCCTCCTATGAAATCGATCCTCTTCGACCTCCTGAGATCCTGGATGTCAAGTATCGGGCTCAGAATCTGGTTCGTAAGAATTGTCACATCGAGCACACCTATCGGGTCATTGTCGTTATAAGTGCCTTCTTTTGCTTTAAGGATGTACCACTTTCCATCCAGGTACATTGAAAACTCATGAAGCTTTTTAGGCTTGCAGACCCTGGTCCCCTTTTCAGAAAGGACAAAACTTTTTTCGAGCTTTTTGAGGAAATCACCTGATGTAAGACCATTCAGATCCTTTATCACCCTGTTATAATCGATTATCCTCAGCTGATTTGCGGGAAAATGCACAGCGAGGAAAAAGTTGTATTCCTCCTTTCCCGTATGTTCCGGGTTTTTATCACGTCTTTCCTTGCCGACAAGAGCTGCTGCAGCTGTCCTGTGATGGCCGTCTGCGACATAGGTGTACGGAACTTTTGTTGCAAAAAGCTTTTCTATCAGACGGTTTTTTTCATCATCTTTTATGACCCAGAAATGATGGCCGAAACCATCTTCCGCAACAAAGTCATATTCCGGTTCATGGTTCTTCACTGTTTCGCCGACGATCTCATCAATTTCCTTTACAGCGGGATAGGTGAAGAACACCGGTTCGATATTTGCGTTATTGACTCTCACATGTATCATCCTGTCCTGCTCCTTGTCGGGACGGGTGAGCTCGTGCTTTTTGATTATCCCGTTCAGGTAATCGTCAACCGAAGCGCATCCCACGATACCATACTGGGTTCTTCCCTCCATTGTCTGGGCATAGATATAGAATCGTGGTTTCTCATCCTGCACAAGCCAGCCTTTCTCCCTCCATTTTGCGAAGTTTTGGACAGATTTCCTGTATACTTCCTCAGAGTGAATGTCGGTCTCAGGAGGAAGATCTATTTCAGAACGTGTTACATGAAGCAGGGAACACTCCTTGCCTTCAGCCATTTTAGCTGCTTCATCGCGGTTCATAACATCATAGGGAAGACATGCCAGGTCAGCGGCAAGAGCAGAAGGAGGCCGAAGCCCCCTGAAAGGTTTTACAACTGCCATCTTTATTTTACTTGTTCAGTTTGTACTTCTCAATGCCTTTTCTGAAGTAATTGATGACCTGACGGGCAGCTGCCACGCCGGCATTAATGTTTGCTTCTTCTGTTTGGGCGCCCATCTTCTTTGAGGTAAAGAGATACCTGCCCTTGTATTTCTGCTCAAAGACAGCCTTGCAATCCGGCTCAACATCCGACAGGTAACAAAAATCCGGACGTTCCTCAAAAATCCTGAGCATTCCTTCTTCATCAATCACCTCTTTTCTTGCAGTGTTCACAAGAACAGCATTCTGGGGCATTCTCTTTAAAAGTTCATAGTTAACCAGTTTGGATGTCCTGTCATTATATGGCATATGGATCGAGATGTACTGGCACTTTGAATACAGTTCTTCAACTGTATTGATTTGTTTTGCACCGTTATTCTTCATAACTCTCTCACTCACAAAAGGATCGTATGTATAAATGTCCATTCCGAACCCTCTTGCAATGTCAGCAACATATTTCCCGACATTGCCGAATCCATGAAGTCCTATTGTCTTCAAGCGAAGCTCAGTGCCTGATTTCTTTCCGTCAAATCCGCCCCTTATCTGGTACAGCATGAGCTCGAAAGCCAGTTCAGCCACTGCATTTGAATTCTGGCCCGGCGTATTCATGGCTATAACATTGTGATCAGTGCATGCCTGGATGTCAAGATTGTCGTAACCAGCTCCTGCCCTTACAACAATTTTTAACTTCTTTGCAGCATCGAGCACCTCTGAAGTCACTTTGTCGCTCCTGACTATCAATGCATCAACGTCTTTGACAGCTTCGAGCAATTCTGATTTATCCTTATAATTTTCGAGTAAGAAAAGTTTGTACCCTGCAGCCTCTATCACCTCACGGATCTGGCGGGTAGCGACAGGAGCGAAAGCCTTTTCAGTTGCAACAAGAATATTCATATGATGAGGATTGAATGGTTATCTGGAATCCGGATGCCGGTATTAAATTATCAATTCTTTGATTCGAATTCTTTCATTGCACTTACAAGGGCTTCAACGCTTTCCTTCGGAAGAGCATTGTATGTGGAAGCACGGAAACCTCCTACAGAGCGATGTCCTTCGATACCGAGCAGACCTTTTGACTTGGCAAAATCCGCAAATCCTTTCTCGAGCTCCTTGTATTCCGGCTTCATAACGAAACAGATATTCATGATTGAACGGTCTTCGGGATCAGGAATAGTGGGCATGAAGAGCCTGTTTCTTTCAATCTCATCGTAAAGGATCTTAGCTTTTTCAATGTTCTTTTTCTGCATGGTCACAACTCCACCCTGGTTCTTAAGCCAGTTAAGCGTATGATATGCAGCAAACACTGCAAATACTGGAGGAGTGTTAAACATCGATTCACCCTTGATATGCACCCTATAATCGAGCATCGAGGGAATAGGCCTGCTTACTTTCCCCAGAACATCTTCCTTGACTATGACGAATGTTACGCCTGCAGGAGCAAGATTCTTCTGGGCTCCGCCATAAATGACCGAATATTTCGAAACATCAATGGGACGGCTGAAAATATCCGACGACATGTCAGCAACAAGTGGAACCTTCACATTATCAGGATCTTTCTTTAGTTCAGTCCCGTAAATTGTATTGTTTGTGGTGATGTGAAAATAATCAGCATCTGACGGGATGGTATAATTTTTCGGTATGAAATTGAATAATTTATCCTTCGATGAAGCGACCTCGACAACCTCACCGAAGTTTTTTGCCTCTTTCAGCGCTTTTCCAGCCCATTCGCCTGTGTTGAGATAAGCCGCTTTCTTGTTAAGAAGATTGTACGGAACCATGCAGAACTGCATGCTGGCGCCTCCGCCGAGGAAAAGGACCTGGTAACCGGCAGGAATGCCGAGCAGTTCCCTGAAAAGTGAAATTGTATCGTTCATACAGGCCACAAACTCTTTGCTCCTGTGCGAAATTTCAAGAATTGACAAACCTGTTCCCGCAAAATCTTTGATCCCTTCGATGGTCTTATCAAGTGTGTATTGGGGAAGGATTGAAGGTCCGGCGTAAAAGTTGTGCTTTTTCATAGAAAAAATTTTATATGAGTATTAATAACTGAAATCCTGATTTATTCTACAAAAATATAAAATTGTTCTGTCAAAAGATTAAGAACAAGAGCTATCAGACTAAGCTGACACAAGAAATCCGTCCCTGATGACCGGAATTTTTGCCGTAAGGTCCTGGGTAAGACAATATCCGATACAGTCATCAAGCCCCTTTTCTCTCAGCCTGCTTCTCTGTGCGGCCTTACCGACATATTCGTGAATATCTGCTTTGGCAATGTTCCACAGGTCAATCGCCGCATAAGTTGAATCGCAATTTGTGCTGTAAAGTCCGCTTGCAAGAAGTCTCTCGGCGAATGCTCCCGCACAAATGCTGTCCTCGATATTGAACCGGTTCTTCCATCCTGCACAGAAAAGAAGCACTCCCCTATCCTGCTCCTGCAGCCATGCTGAAAGAGCACTGATATTCAGGAAAGACCCGATAACAGTCATGTAAGACGAAGCAGCCATTTCAATTATACCTGTTCCGTTCGTGGTGCTGTAGACGATTGTCTGCCCTTCCACTTTATTCCTTGTGAAATTGAATGGTGAATTCCCGAAATCGGCAAAATCGAGAATAAAGCCATCACGTTCAGCAGCAACAAGATAACCCTGTGACTTATATTCCCTGGCAGTGTCAATATCCCTGACCGGGATTATTTTTCCTGCGCCGTTTTCAAATGCGGTGCAGATTGCAGATGAGGCCCTGAGGACATCGATCACAACAACGATATCGCTGCTGTGATCATCAGTGTCATAAAGTGCTGGTGAAAAACATGTTTCAAGCTTTCTTCCGATCATGTAATCCGGCAGGAGTTAAACTATGGAAAAAGTAAAAGTTAAGCCTTTTTGTAGAATGGCAGTTCTGTTACTCTTGCTTTAATATCCTTGTTCCTGATGCGGATGAAGATTTCCGTACCTGTTTTCCAGTAACCTTTGTTAAGATACGCCATGCCTATGCCCTGTTTCAGCATCGGAGACATTGTACCCGAAGTAACCTCTCCTATTTTCTCACCTGCTGAATTGACCACCTCGTATTCGTGCCTTGGAATTCCCCTGTCCTCCATCACAAATCCTTTCAGCCGCCTGCTTACTCCGTTCTCCTTCTGGTTAAAAAGATAATCCTTATCGATAAAATCCTTGTTGAACTTTGTTATCCAGCCAAGGCTTGCTTCAATCGGCGATGTTGTGTCATTAATATCATTCCCGTAAAGGCAGAAGCCCATTTCAAGCCTTAATGTGTCACGTGCACCGAGTCCTATCGGCTTGATGCCGTATTCCTTGCCGGCTTCAAAAACGGCTTTCCAGAGTTTTTCGCCGTCTTCATTCTTCACGTAGATCTCACATCCACCCGAACCGGTGTAACCTGTTGTTGCAAAAATCACATTCTTTATCCCGGCAAAGTCGATAATTTTAAAAGTATAGTATTCCATGTCGGTGACAGTTGCAGCAGTAAGCTTCTGCATTGCCTCGAGTGCGAGCGGCCCCTGTATTGCGAGTTGTGCAATTTCATCCGATGCATTGACAATATCTTTACCAACTGTCAGTCCAAACTTTCCGGCATGACTCACACACCAGTTCCAGTCTTTCTCAATATTGGAAGCATTAACAACAATCAGATACTTTTCAGCATTATACCTGTAAATGAGAAGATCGTCAACAATTCCTCCTTTGCCATTTGGGAAACAGGAATACTGCACTTTCCCGTCCCACAACGCTGCAACATCATTCGAAGTGACGTACTGCAGGAATCCGGTGGCATTTGGCCCGTAAACAAAAAACTCACCCATGTGCGAAACATCGAAAACCCCGACTTTCTCCCTCACCGTCACATGTTCGTCGTTGATTCCGGAATATTCGATTGGCATGTTGTAACCGGCAAACGGTGCCATCTTTGCCCCTGCCTCAATGTGAAATCCGGTGAATGCTGTGTTCTTCATCATATTATCTTTTATTCTGTACTTAATTAAAGGTGCAAATAAACAAATACTTTCGTATTTATGGCTGACGAATGTCAATAAATCAATTCTGGCAAGCCCCCTTCTGACAACCGGTACTCATTGCCAAATATTTATTATATTTGTCTAATTGCATCTGCCATGGAATACAAGCACATCAATCCCGAATATCTTGAGAATGTTGCAGGTGGCGACCTGGAGATGATCAGGGAGATCGTCGGCATGTTCAGGGAACAGTCGGATGAGGCATACAGCCAGATGCTTTCACTTTTGGAGGCCAAAGATTACAATAATCTTGGTCTGCTGGCCCACAAGGTAAAATCATCTGTTGCAATTATGGGAATGAGCGATCTGGCCACTATGCTCAAAAAATTCGAACTAAATGCAAGGGAAGGAAAGGACACAGGATCCTATAAATCTTATATCGAAAGATACCGTGATGAAACTGGACAAGCCCTGCAGGAGCTGGATGTTCTGATTAAGAATTACTCAAGAAATTCCTGATGATCAATATCGAGAAACGCGATAAGATCGATGTTGTGTCCTTTTCGGTCAGCAAAATAAATGCCCTCATCACGGAAGATCTAAGGGAATCGATAGGAAAGGTTTTCGATACATCGAACTCGAGAGTAATCATCGATCTTTCCGGAGTGCAATACATTGACAGTTCTGGCTTCGGATGCTTCCTTTCAATAATGAAAACGGCCCGGAACAATTATGGCATACTCAAGTTTGCCAGACCCGAGCCTGCCATAATGGATTTATTCCGGACCCTTCACCTGCATACAGTCTTTCAGATCTACGAGGATATTGAATCCTGCATCAGGTCATTCAGCTGACAGTTTCGTGCACCTTTTCACGCCTGAAAACCAGATGCTCACCGCTCGTATCAACTATTATTTTGTCTTCACGTGAAACCTTTCCTGCGATGATCTCTTTCGAAAGCTCATTTACTATTTCTTTCTGAATAAGCCTTTTAACGGGCCTTGCTCCCAGTTGCGGATCATAGCCCTTTGCTGCAAGCCAAAGTACAGCCTCATCTGTCACTTCCAGCTCAAGCCTGTATTCTTCAAGCAACTTGCTGACGCCTTTTAGCTGCATTCTGACTATTTCGCTTATCTGGCTCTCATTCAATGGTGTGAACATTACAATTTCATCAACCCTGTTGAGGAATTCGGGCCGTAGCGACCTTCGCAGAAGGAGCATGATCTCCTTCCTGAGCTTTTCTTCCTCAGCCTCGGGCATGTTGTTATTCCACTGTTCCATCCTTTCGCGGATGATATCCGACCCAAGGTTGGAAGTCATTATTATAATGACATTCCTGAAATTAACCGTCCTGCCTTTATTATCAGTCAGTCTTCCTTCATCCAGCACCTGCAGCAACAGGTTGAAAAGATCAGGATGTGCCTTTTCGATCTCATCCAGGAGTACCACAGAATAAGGTTTATGCCTTACTGCCTCTGTCAGCTGTCCTCCTTCCTCGTAACCGATGTATCCGGGAGGAGCACCAATGAGCCTTGATACGGAATGGCGTTCCTGGTACTCGGACATATCGATGCGTGTCATCAGGTTCTCATCATTGAACAGGAACTCAGCCAGAGCTCTTGCAAGCTCTGTCTTCCCTACTCCGGTTGTGCCTATGAATATAAAAGATCCGACAGGCCTCTTCTGATCCTGGAGCCCTGCACGTGATCTCCTCACTGCATCTGATACCGCAGTAATCGCTTCATCCTGACCAACCACACGCTTGTGCAGCTCGTCTTCAAGGCGGAGGAGCTTTTCCTTTTCACTTTCAAGCATCCTCGATACAGGTATTCCCGTCCATTTTGAAACTATTGCAGCTATGTCCTCGGAGGTCACCTCTTCCTTCACAAGTGAACCTTTGCTTCTTTTCTTCTCTATCTCCTCCTTCATTTGTGCAATTTCTTTTTCGAGCTGGATTATTTTACCGTAGCGGATCTCGGCCACCTTGCCGTAATCGCCTGCCCTCTCGGCACTGTCGGCTTCGAACTTGAATGACTCCACCTCTTCTTTCTTGTTCTGAACCTGTTCCACCATCTCCTTTTCCGTCTTCCATGCTGCAGTAAGTGAGTCCCGGCGGGCCTGCATATCGGCCAGTTCCCTGGTGATCTTATCAGCCTTGATCGTGTCGCCATCCCTTCTGAGGGCTTCCTTCTCTATTTCCAGACGAGCAATAGTTCTTTCGGCCTCATCGATCTCCTCCGGAACTGAATTCATTTCGAGTCTCATCCTCGAGGCTGCTTCATCTATAAGGTCTATTGCCTTGTCGGGGAGGTACCTGTCTGTGATATAGCGCGTTGAAAGATCCACCGCAGCAATAATGGCTTCATCCCTGATTATTACCTTGTGATGAGCTTCATATTTCTCCCTTATGCCACGAAGAATGGATATGGAATCAGCCCTGTCGGGTTCATCGACCATCACGACCTGGAACCTTCTCTCGAGAGCTTTATCCTTTTCGAAATATTTCTGGTATTCGCTAAGGGTCGTGGCGCCAATTGCCCTGAGTTCACCCCTGGCAAGGGCGGGCTTCAGGATGTTTGCAGCATCCATTGCTCCTTCCGACTTCCCGGCGCCGACAAGTGTGTGGATTTCATCGATGAAGAGAACGATCTCGCCATTTGAACCAATGACTTCGTTCACCACAGATTTCAGCCTTTCCTCGAATTCACCCTTGTACTTTGCACCTGCTATAAGCGCTCCCATGTCGAGAGAATAAATAATTTTTGACTTGATGTCCTCGGGAACATCACCCCTGATTATTCTGTGTGCAAGTCCTTCTGCAATGGCAGTCTTACCAACACCGGGTTCACCGATAAGAAGGGGGTTGTTTTTCGTTCTCCTTGTAAGTATCTGGAGTATCCTCCTTATTTCTTCATCACGGCCGATCACAGGATCGAGCTTCCCCGATCGCGCCCTCTCGTTTAGATTGATGGCATAGCGGTTAAGGGAATCAAATGTTTCATCCGAAGTCTGGCTGTCAACCTTTGCACCCTTGCGCAACCCGGCTATGGCGGATTTCAGATCCTTCATGGTTATGCCATGATCTTTCATTATCAGCGATGCCCTGTCGCTTGTATCAAGGATACCCATGAGGAGATGCTCGGACGAAACGTACTTATCCTGCATTTTTGATGCATGATCCCCTGCTTTCCTCAAAGCCTCTGAAGCTGTCGAGGAGAGGTACGATTCTGCGCCCGAAACCTTTGGAAAAGAGTCCGTCAGGTTATCTATCTCCCTGGTCAGCGATGTCTCATTAACACCCATCTTCCCGAAAAGGAAGCTTGTTATGCTGTCCGATTCGGTCATCACACCTTTCAGTATATGTGCGCATTCCACAGCCTGCTGACCCTTTGCAGCCGCTATGTTGAATCCCTGTTGAATTGATTCCTGTGCTTTAAGCGTGAAATTATTCAGATTCATTTTAAATAATTTTTTAGAAATACTTCAAACTTTTTGCCAATGCGTGCATAACGACTATTTGGCACTTCGATGGGGGAAGTACATGTCAGTATGTCAATGTTATAATTCATCCCCATGGCACTCTTTTGTTATCTTTGTTATATAGTTAACAATCATTAAGACAATATATCATGGCAAAAGTTATCTGGAAACCAGGCACAATGATCTACCCGCTTCCTGCGGTTATGGTGAGTTGCGGAGCAGAACCTGAAGAATACAATATCATTACTGTATCATGGACGGGAACCATCTGTACAGATCCTGCAATGTGCTACATCTCCGTAAGGCCGCAACGACACTCCTACAATATAATTAAGACGCATCGCGATTTTGTAATCAATCTGACCACTGCTGACCTTGCTTTTGCAACTGACTGGTGCGGCGTGAATTCGGGAAGCAAACACAGGAAATTCGAAGAGATGAAACTTACGGCCGTGCCTGCTTCAAAAGTTAAGGCTCCGATGATTGAGGAATGTCCAGTCAATATCGAATGTGTTGTGAAAGAGATCAAGGAACTGGGATCACACCACATGTTCATCTCTGAAGTTGTGGCAGTTCATGCTGATGACAGGTACATAAATGGGAAGACAGGGCTCTTTAAGCTGAACGACGCCGGCCTCATGTCCTACTCACATGGCAAATACTATAAAACAGGCGCGTTGATAGGCAAATTCGGGTTTTCGGTTGAGAAGAAGAAAAAGAAGAAAAAGAACAACAGCTAACTTTAAATAACGCTGCTGTCCGAATAAAATTATAAGTTAAATAAACTCTTATTTGTGCGAAATAACTAATTTCATATCTTTCTGATCTGAAAACCTAAACCTACCTGTATGAGTGAGAAGATCCTTGAAACCCTGATGCAGTTATTCGCCATCATTGCCAAGCCACAGTCAAACGATGCTGAAAGAAGGGGAGTTGTTGAGGCGTTCCTCAGGCGCATGCTTAACCAGGAGCTGGTGAAAAAATATCTCACCATCTACGACAAGGAGTACGAAGAAGCAAGGAAGAAGCTTGAGAAATCGAGTGCTGAAAGACGTGAAGGAGCCATTGCCATCAGGATCAGGAAACTTTGCAAGGAGATCAACGAGCAGGGAATGCTCGACCAGGAGCAGAGGATCGTAGTGGTAATCCAGGTGCTTGAATTCTGCAAATCCGGCGGGCAGGATGTGAGTCCTCTTGAGCTGGGCTTCATTAGCACCCTTGCAGAGGGGCTGAATATTACCGATGAAGAATACAACAACATTGAAAAGTTCATACTCAATTCATTTGAGAACATTCCTTCCACATCGAATCTTCTTGTAGTAAACAGCATAAAGGAAACTGAAACAGGCGAGACAAAACATGTTTTCAAGGATCTGCTGAAAGGCACCGTATGGATACTGTTTGTTCCTTCGGTGAACAAGTATTTTGTAAGGTTCAAGGGATCGGGTGAGTTATCGATGAACGGACAGCTGTTGCAGGAGGAGAAAGTTTACCCGTTCAGCCAGGGTTCATCGATAAAAGGATACAAAATCACTCCGATTTACTACTGGGATGTTACCATGATGTTCATGAAGGAAGAATTCAGGGCATCAAGGGTTGTATATGAAGTGAACAATCTCGAGTACAGGTTCAAGAGCGGGAAGGTCGGTATCCACCATATGAGCTTTAAGGAGGAATCGGGAAGGATGGTCGGCATAATGGGAGCCAGCGGCGCAGGCAAATCCACACTCCTCAGCGTACTTAACGGAACGAACGACCCCTACGATGGACAGGTGCTCATCAATGGCGTTAGCATACACACCGACAAGGAGAAGGTCAAGGGACTTATCGGCTATGTTTCTCAGGATGATCTTTTGATTGAGGAGCTTACAGTTTTTGAAAATCTATACTACAATGCAAAGCTTTGTTTCGATAACCTTACCGAGGAAGAAATAGTAAGCCGTGTAGACATCGTGCTGAAGAACCTTGGACTTTACGAGATAAGGAATATGAAGGTCGGAAGTCCGCTGAACAAAAAAATAAGCGGTGGTCAGAGGAAAAGGCTCAACATCTCGCTTGAGCTTATCCGTGAACCTGCAATCATGTTCCTAGACGAACCGACCTCGGGACTCTCATCGCGTGACTCTGAAAACATCCTCGACCTGCTGAAGGAGCTTGCCCGTAAAGGGAAGCTGCTCTTCATTGTTATCCACCAGCCTTCGTCGGAGATATTCAAGATGTTCGACAAGCTGATCATCCTCGATACCGGAGGATACCTTATATATAATGGCAACCCTGTCGATTCAATCGAATATTTCAAGAGGAAGATAGAACAGGCAAATTACAACGAAAGCGAATGCTATGTCTGCGGTAACGTGAATCCCGAACAGATCTTCAACATTGTCGAGACAAAGGTATTCACTGAAAGCGGTCACCCCACGGACATAAGAAGGATCGCGCCGGCTGACTGGAG
>JBLNAO010000048.1:0-8635 GCA_050259395.1 Chloroflexota bacterium | reverse complement strand
TTCAAATCAAAGCTCAATTGTCTCCCTCTCAACACGGGAGAGGGAGATTCAGAGGGTGAGGTCATGTTAATTAGAGAGAGAAGCAGTAATTCCTGAAATGCAATCAGGCTTTCTGTTTCTCAGCCATCTCATCCTTGTACCTGACAAAGGGAAGGTCTTTGTTAATCAGGTACCTGTAGGTGATATGTGTTTTGGCTTTTTTGGAACCGATAGCTTCGTAGATGGCGATCATCTTGGGATTAAAGTCACCCACCCATGAAAGTTCAAGTTCTTTGAACCACGGCTTTTTTGCCACGGCATTATAGATCTGAAGAAAGATCGCAGATTCCACACCGCTATTCTGGTAATTAGGATGGACTCCCCCAACCACTGCCCGCATCCTTGTCATTTTATGCGTCAGCTTGTAATACAGCACCTTGATCATATTCCAGGGATGAAGTTTTCCGTCGATAAGCTTCAATATCTGGTTGACATCAGGGAAGAGAATAAAAAATGCAATGGGTTTATCGTTGAAATAAGCGAACCAGATAATATCCTCGTCGATTATAAACTCCGCTTTCTTCAGGGATTCTTCGAGAATGGCAGGATCGAGCGGCGTGAAATCCTCCTTGAAAGCTGCCCATGCGGAATTATAAACTTCAACTATGTCGTCCACGTACTTTTTACTGTTTCTCATCTCAAAATGGCGGAACGAATAGCCCGGCCTTTTTGAGATCCAGTCTGCAATTTTCATGATCCTCTCGGGGAATTTATCGGTTGGAACATGATATGAATACTGCTCAAAATAATTCCTGAAGCCATATTCCTCGAAGTATTCTTTGTAGTACTTCTTGTTGTAAGGCATTCCGTATCCCTGCTGCATGAAGCCTTCAACCAGCAGTCCCCAGTTATTGTCGTTCTCTCCGAAGTTGATCGGACCGTCCATCGCCTCGATGTTACGGGCTGAAAGCCATCCTTTAGCGGTATCAAAAAGCCTAAACGCCGCCTCTTTGTTTTCTATGACTTCGAAAAAACCCAACCCCCCCGTCGGCTGGTTGTTTGCGCCGGACCTTACCATATCGATAAAAGCCGCAACCCTGCCGATTGTTTTGCCATTTGAATCCGTAAGGATCCATCTTGTTGCCGTCCCATTGCGGAAGGCATGGTTCTTTAAAGGATCAAATACAGCTTCGATTCCGGAATCAAGGGGGCAAACCCAGAAAGGATCATCTTTGTACAGGGATTTTGGAAAATCTATGAATTCCTTTTTTTCCTGCCTGGACCGGACTTCGGATATATTCATCACTGAAATCAACAAGGGTTATCAATACAGGCAAAGATAAAGTTTTTTCCTTTTTCCTTTTTCCTTTTTTCTTTTAGCCTTTTCCCTTTATTGTATATCTATCACCCTGTGATCAATAAGGACGAAAACCAATGAGATGAGAATGAAATAGAGTGTATAGATCTTAAGTGGAATGTAATCCGAAGGTTTGATATTCATTTTTAGCCAGAGGTATCCGGAAAGGAAGATTTTCGAAAGCAGGGTTACAGCAAACGTGGAAACGGCTACGCCGACAATCCCTTTTCCCCATTGGAGCATCAGCAGGCTGAGGGGTATGTTCAGGGCTATTTCAATGATGCCTGCTATCATTATAATGTGTGTTTTCTTCCTTCCTATTATAATTGTCTGTGGGAAAACAAGCCGGGGGATGATCATGAGCGAGTACACAAGGAAGACGTCGGCGCTCTTCTGGTAATCGCCGGTGAACATCACAGGGTATATCCACCTGGCAAACAGCATGATAACAATGGCTGACGGAAAGAGGATGTGCATCAGCTGCAGCGATTTTACCTTTATCTTTTCAAGCGATTCCTTCATCCTTTCTCTTGTCGAGAATTCGGGGAGGAGCGCATTGCTCAGCCCGTTTGCAAGCATAAGCACCAGAGGAAATTCCTTTGCTCCGTACCTGAACTGTGCAAACACGGCCGGATCACGGTAAACAGAGGAGATAATGACACCATCGATATACTGCGGAGAGCCTGAGATGAGGCATGTTATTATAAGGGGAATTCCCAGGTACATGTGCTCCTTCATGAAATCGGCAGAGATCTTCATCTCAGTGTATCTTCTGAGCAGGATCAGCAACCAGATCCATCTTACACCGGTAATAAACAGAAGTCCGTAAATTGACCAGATAATCCCTTTCCCCATGAAAATTGGCACGATCATAAGCAGCATCTGGGCACCATACGTGTAAAGCCCGTACTGGAAGATCCTGTATGCCCGGTTATTAAGCAGGTAAATGTACTCGATCAGGCAAACCGGGCTGCTCAATAAAATATAGAGAAGCAGGAGATTAATGAAGGGGACGTTCCCCGACTGGTTGAATACCGAAAAATGATTTTTCAGAGAGTGACCGAGTATGAAAAAGAGGGCGCTGAAGAAACAAAGAAGAAGGAAAGCATTGAATATCTCGGGCGATTTAGCGCGGCCGTTCCCGCCTTCTCCTACCACCCTGTAAGTTGTATTACGGTTATAAAGAGGAAGCAATGACTGGATGATCCCTGTGACCCAGAAAAAGGTCATGAACCCTCCGATGAACATGAACATTTCAAACTGCCCCACAACTTCAGGAGCCAGCTCTTTTGCAAGTACTATACTGATTATAAGGAAGATAACCGGTTTCATCAACTGGAACAGTTGGAGTCCCGAAATGTTGTCTATAAGTTTAAGCTTCCTCAATCCAGAAAACGTAATTGATTTCCCTAATAACAATCCCTGTTCAATTAAATTGTCCGGGAAAGTTCATTTTTTTATGAACCGCACAAATATATAGTTTTTTCTTCCATATAGTGTTTTTTGAATTATGGATTTTGCTAATAGAAAAATTTGAGCTTATTTTGCACTCCGAAACGGTGGATGTAGCTCAGTCGGTTAGAGCGTCGGATTGTGGTTCCGAAGGTCGTGGGTTCGAGACCCATCTTCCACCCGAAAAAGAAAAGGCTGTACGCGATGCGTCAGCCTTTTTCTTCTGGTGGTAAACCGCGCAGAGACAAGGCATGCCTCAACTCTGCAATTTTATAATTATTTCCCTGCAGCTGCTTTCCTGTATTTTGACTGGGCATAGAACGCCAGTAATCCAAGAATTACTATTGTTATGTAAACGAATTTGGGGACAGGAATAGCATCACCTGCGGCATAGGAATGCAATCCGGAGAGATAATAGTTCACGCCGAAATAAGTCATTAGCACAGACGAAAACGCAAATAATGAAATGAGGTTGAAAGTGAACAGGTCCTTCATGCCCGGGATGAGCCTCGAGTGAATTACTATGCTGTAAATGATAATAGTTATCAGCGACCATGTTTCCTTCGGATCCCAGCCCCAGTACCTTCCCCATGATTCGTTCGCCCAGACTGCGCCAAGGAATGTTCCGATTGTAAGAAGATACAATCCGAGTGTAAGTGTTTTGTAATTGATTACAGTAAGTTCATCTATAGTCTCCGATATTCTCTGGCGGTTCTTCCCGTTCTCAAGAGAGAGCAGTATCAGCACTATCAGTCCCAGTATTGCTCCAAGTCCGAGGAAACCGTAGCTTCCTGTAATAACGGAAACATGCAGTGTGAGCCAGTATGATTTGAGCACAGGCACCAGATTGGTGATTTCGGGATCCATGAAGCTCATGTGTGCAACCAGGAGTGTCATCGAACCAAGTACCGCGGTGGCTGAGAGTGCGAAAGGCGTTTTACGGCTGAAGATGAATCCTGCCAGAAGGGTTACCCACGAGATGAAAAGCATCGATTCATAACCGTTGCTCATGGGCGAGTGACCCGATATGTACCATCTCAGTGCAAGCCCGAATGTATGAAGCAGGAATCCTGCAAAGAGTATCCATACCGCTCCTTTGACCAGTAAAGATTTTTCGTGTTTGCCTTTAATTACCATTGCAATGAGTGCGCCCAGCATAAGGATGCCTATCGTTGCATAGAATGGGAAAAGCTTCTCGAAAATATTCAGCCTGTAATAAAGCAGCTCAGCGCCCGTCTTCGATGCTGCCGGAAGATCATATTCCGAGTACCTTTCCTGGTAAGCCTTAATGGTGCCGATAATCTGCTTAATATCTGAAGATCTGCCCTTTCCGAAAGAGCTTGCAAGGACGGGAATAACATTCTTAAGGTAGGCCGAGTCTTCCGCACCGGGTGCGTATTTCATAGCCTCCTCGGGTGAGCCCCAGTCGTGAGTACTGTTTCTCAGGGGAAACATCTTCATGAAGTTGCCATTGTAGATCATGTATATGATATTCACCCTCTCGTCGATCTTCATTACCTCCTTGTCGAGCTTGGTCCTTTGACCTGCAGCCTTGTTATATGCATTTTCGACATCGGCTGAGATTTTATAGGTGCCGGTGCCATCGAGTTTCACAAGGTCAGAAAACGTCGCCCTGCTTCCTGCTATTCCGAGACGTTGTTTCAACTCCCTGTTGGAAACGCTGATAAGCGGTACATCCTTCCAGTTGTCAAAATCGAGGTAAAGTCCAAGAAACACCTGCATGGGAGTGAGTCCTTCGAACTTGCTTTCCTTTGTCACCTTGCGGAGAATGTCACTGCTCAGGGTGAACAGAGGCTTTGTCCGTCCCTTCTGATCCTGGACCAGGACTTTCCCGAATTCTTCGGATATTTGCTTATCCGGAACGAGTTTCTGGGCATGTGCCGGCATCCCGGAGAAAGTGAGCAGGATCACAACAAGTGTTGCAGCTTTACGAAGGTTGGAATTCCAGTATCCTGGGGTAACCTTATGAAAGATGGAATTCCTGTTGATCAGTGTTATTATTATAAACAGGAAGAGCAGCCCATAACCTGTATATGTCACAAGCATTCCGGCTACATCATGGTTTACCGAGAGTATTGTTCCCTTCTCATCCTGGTCATAAGATGACTGGTAAAAACGGTAGCCCTTGTATTTCAGGATGTTATTCATATAAACCAGGAATGGCTTCTGCACATTCGCAGCCTTGTCGATAAGCACTACGTCGCTTTTGTAGCCTGAAGGACTATTTGAACCCGGGTATCTTTCAAGTATAAAATCATTCAGTTTTATTGCGAAAGGAAGCTCAACAGGCAGCGAGCCGTACCTGACCTCAAATGTTTTTCCATCGAATAAGGTTTTTGCGGTAGCTGTATCGGATGACACATTATTCCAGAGTGAAATCCTGCGGCTCTCGTTTCCTTTCCTGAGCTCGAATAGGAATGCATTCTGTCCGGTATTTTCTTCGGAAGGATTCACGCTCACAGGTTCAAGTGAAGCTGAAAGCGCCAGCGATCTTGGTATCACCCTGATGTTTCCGACTGTAAGTATCTGCATTTTCTGCAATTCCACTCTTTTGCCCGGTTCAACATCACCCGATGATTTTGTCATCATGCTGCTGAGGTTCATACCGGCTTTTGCTGATGCAAAGAATTTTCCTGAGTCGGTTGAAATTGTGAGATCCGAAAGTTCCCCGGAATTGAAACCTATTGAGATCCCGTTAACTGTTTTCTTCTCACCTTTCCTGAGAACCAGATCGTCTCCGTTCATTCCCTCGCCTGTCATTACGAACATCGAAATTACTGGTTCGCCCCCGGTGCTTTCCACAAGATCTGTTCTTGCATTTGGAACCATTTTTACAAGTGAGAGCTTATAAAGATTGTTTCCTGATGAAATTTCTTCCTCATAGCTTTTTTCCCTGTTCATGGAATATTCGCGCGAACTCTCAGCCAGGATATTTCCGGTATTATCGGTAACAGCATACCCAAGGTATTTCTCTGTAGTAAAGCAAACATTCTGTTCCTCATTTTCGCGGATATGAATAGAGCCTTCCCATCCGGTATATCGCGTTATTGCCGCGCCGGCAAGCATTATTATAAATGAAAGATGGAATAATGCTCCTGATATCCTGGAAGGCTTAAACAGCCTGAATACTATGAGCTGACCGACAAGATTGACAGAGAGGAGCAGCAATATCAGCTCGAACCACCTGGTATTGTAAACCATGCCGTATGCTGCCTCTGATCCATAATCGTTTTCAATGAAGGTTGCCGCTGCCATCGAAACGGCAAAAAGTATGAAAAGCACACCCATGAAGAGGGGTGAGATAAGGATTTTCAAATATTTCATGCATCATTTTTTTTTAATCTGATGGAGTCCACCTGGTTTTCAGATTGAATTTCGCGGCAAACCTAACCTTTTTCCGCAATCTCTGCAAGTTGCTCCCGGTCAAGTATCTTCAACCTGACAGAATCGGAATATATAAGGCCTTTGTCCTCAAATTCGCCAAGAATCCTTACTACGCATTCCTTGGCCATCCCTGCCATTTCACCCAGCTCCTGGCGGGTAAGGATCATTTCATATTCATCCTTTCCGAAAATATCCGTTGCAAAATACAACAGTATCTCAGCCAGCCTGCCTGACATTCTTTTCTGAGCCTGGCTTACCATCTTTCGCTGGGTTACAAGGGCTCTTTCGCTCATATCGGCAAGAAGGCCTTTGGCAAATTCGCCATTGCTTGTAACCGACTTTTTAAGTATGTCGATGCTTACGAAACATGCCTGTGCCTGGGTAAGGGCGGCGACAGTCCATGTATGCCTTGAGTTTATATAGGCGCCGGGGCTCATGATAATCGTTCCCGGTTTTGCAATTTCAAGCAGGAAATTTTTGCCTTTTATTCCTTCCATGTAAACTTTTGCAAGGCCATTGGCAATGAATAAGGCATGGGTTGCAGGCGAGCCCTGCTTGATCATTATCTCACCCGGTCTGAAGGATGCTTCATACCGGTTATTGTTCACAAGCTGCATCTCATTTTCGGTGAGAAAAAGAAAGTTCTTCCAGTTACCCGAACACTTTTTACATGCATCAGATGAGGTAGGAAATGGCATAGTTTAAAAAGTTAATCCCCTTTGTTTTAAAGTACAATATTACGAAAATTTATAAATATCAACTAAAGAATTGACATTTATCAAGTTAAAAAGAAGCATAACTCAATAATTAAAGTCGCATATATCAGCAGTCTTGTTATTCTGTTAACAATGATTTTTAATAGCTTGCGTGAGTGAAATTTTAACCAAAACGATAATATGAAAACCCTGAACAGATTGATGATTTTTTTAATCCCGGCAGGCTTACTTGTCACTTCATGTGAAGGTCCAATGGGCCCTACGGGAAAGGATGCAAATGAAAGCTGCACCGAGTGTCATAACAGTGCAGTTGTTGATAAGAAGGCCGTTGAGTATGAGCATTCGCTCCATTTCACCGGAGAAGCTTTTGAAGAAGGTTCCCGTGCAGGATGTGCACCTTGCCATTCCGACCAGGGTTTCCACTATGTTGCCAAGAATAACACGCCTGCGACTTTTGTGGCAGACCCGGCAAACGCAGGCAAATTCCTGAACAGCTACACAGTTGATAATGCTACAGCTTCGCTTCCCGGTGGAATATCATGCTTCACATGCCATGTCAACGTTCATACCACTTACAATATTGCTGATTTCAGGCCATTGACTACCGAAGCAGCAGTTCCAATGACAATGTGGGGCGGAGCAAAATCGATCAACTTCCCCAAAACTTCAGGCAACCTTTGCGCCAAGTGCCACCAGCCAAGACCGATTACAGCGTCTTCCGGAAACATGATTGCTTATGCAAACCTTGTTTCTTCACCGACAGCAAACTATAACCTTTCATCGATCAGCTATAGGACAGGCGTTCACTACGGAACACAGGGTGCCATGGCAGCAGGTCAGGGAGGTATTGAATTCGGTTCAGGCTATACGAACTCAGCGCATGCAGCAAACGCATCATGTGCTTCATGCCACATGTCAACGCCCAGTGCAATGACAGGAGGTCACTCTTTTGTTGCCAACTTCAGCGGCTGTAATGTTTCAGGCTGCCACACAACAATGAGTGCAACAAATGCAACATACACCGCAGCTGTTGCCGATATCGATGCCAAGCTTGCACAGCTTGCAACGAAGATCAATGCAATCGGCGCCGGTCACGACATCCTCGAGAAAGATCCCGCTGATGGCAAATATCACGGATACTTTGATCTCTACGATGCAGCTTCCAACCCTGACGGCTACTGGAAAAATCCGGCCCTCGGCAATGCAGCTTTCCCGACCCTTACAAATGCACAGTTCGGAGCAATTATCAACTTCCAGCTAGTTATGAGAGACGGCAGCAGGGGAGTACATAATTATCCCTACATGAAAAAACTGCTCGACAACTCGCTCGCAGCATGGTAATAAAAAAAATTATCTGATTATAAAAGTGCCCCGAAATGGGCACTTTTTTTTTCTATAAACATTAGCCTCTTTTCAGTTGTTAATCATTTAACAGTGCTGTTTTCTGAATTTCCTAAACTCAGAACCATATGAAAAGAGTTGTATGCCATTATCTCTATTTTCTAATACCTGCAGCATTTACAATAGTATCATGCGAAGGTCCGATGGGGCAGACAGGCAAAGATGCCAACGAAAACTGCATCGAATGCCATAACCGGCAGGTAGTAGAAACAAAAATGATCGAGTACGAGCATTCCAGGCATTTTGCCGGCGAAGCCTTCGAAGAAGGATCCCGGACTGCCTGCGCTCCCTGCCACTCCACACAGGGTTTCCTGTATGTGACCGG
>JBLNAO010000047.1:0-12447 GCA_050259395.1 Chloroflexota bacterium | reverse complement strand
CGGTATTCAGGGTGTATCTCTGTGCAGCGGAACCATCGATACTGATGTGAAAGTGATAACAAAGCACAGGCTACGCGATGTGATCGATATGAACACATTCATCGACATGCAACCTGAAGGTACGCTTGTCTTTGACGGATTTGCGCTGGGACTTGAAAAACAGAATATTATATTCAGGAATGTCAACGGCGAATTGTCCGTTTCCGACATTTACAGGACACCAGGTCTGGAATTTGATTATGCAGGTCAGAAAATCAATTACAAGGGTGATGTCAGAAACCTGTTTGAATGGCTTGCGGGCAGGCCTGTCACGCTTTACGCAGCAGGTGATATTTCCTTTAACAGGTTCCTGCCCGATGCCTATTCCTCACATGGGGATGCCGCTGCATCAAAAGGGGTTAATTTTCCCACGGACATGCTGCTGGATATAAACTTCATTATAGACAGCCTGAGGTACAAAAAATTTGCTTCTTCCGCAATAAAGGGTTCGCTCACTTACAAGCCCCGGTTGCTGACATTCAAATCCTTGAATTTTAAATCGGTCGATGGCTCCATCTCAGGTAATGGTTTTATTGTTCAGAACAGCAACAAAGCGTTTATTTCCAGGGGTGATTTTATGGTAAACGGCATTGATATAAACAAGGCATTTGCCACCTTCAACAACTTCGGACAGAGCTTCGTTGTCAGGGAGAATCTTTCGGGAAAACTGTCCGGTTCAATATCGGTCCTTCTTCCGCTCAATCCTGAATTCAGGCCAAAACAAAAGGAACTTACCGCCGAGGGAAAATACATTATAACCGATGGCGCCCTCATAAACTTTGAGCCTGTCAAAAAGCTCTCGTCATTCATCGAGCTTTCGGAGCTTGAAAATATTCATTTCGATAAGCTCGAGAACGATTTTTTTATAAGGAACAATGCTCTTGTAATACCACAGATGGATGTTAAATCGTCGGCTGCCGATCTTACGGTCAACGGTCGTCATTCCTTTGACAATAATTATGAATATCATGTTAAAATACTTCTCTCGCAGATTCTCAGCAAGAAAAGAAGGGCGGCAAAAAAGCCTGTTACTGAGTTTGGCGCTGTAAAGGATGACGGGCTTGGGCGAACATCGCTGTTGCTGAAAGTGGTTAACCGCGGAGATGATGTGAAAGTAAGTTATGATATAAAAGCCGTGAGCCAGGAGGTCAATAATAACCTTATAAATGAAAAAAAGCAGCTTAAGAACATGCTGAATGAGGAGTACGGCTGGTATGATGATGAAGTGAAACAGCCGGAAAAGTCAGCCCCCGCGAAACAAAGCGGAAGGTTTAACATCACCTGGGATGAAACCGACACGGTTGCTCCTGCAGTAAAAGAGGAAGAAGCGAAAGGATTCCGGAATTTATTCAGAAAGAAATAATTGCAACAATTACTTTTGTAATTAATCGTTAGGGATTAAAAGGTTCTCGTAACTTCGTTTGTTCATGTACCTCTTCAGGAGAAAATACATAGGCAAGGCATTCCTGCTGGCTTTTGCGGTTGTGATCGGTATGGGTTCCCTTATATACACAAAGACCCTGGTCAGCCGCCTCAAGGTTCAGGAGAGAAGAAATGTCGAATTATGGGCACAGGCCGTGATGAGGATTTCTGACCTGTCTGACCCGAACCAGGATGTCGATACTCTCCTCTCGTCAATAATCGAGAACAATACAACTGTTCCCGTGATCCTGACAAATGAATCGGACAGTATTATCTCTTCGAGGAACTTCGACTCCAATAAGGAGAATGATCCCGACTATATGAAGAAGAAGCTGGGTAAGATCAGGGAGAAGAACAATCCTATAGTGATCTCACTCGACAGGGGCCATTACAACCTTATCTATTACAACGACAGCATCATTCTTACGATGCTCATCTATTATCCCTACGCACAGGCCGGCATAATACTGATGTTCATCCTGGTATCTGCCTTTGCATTCAGGTCATCGCGGAAGGCCGAGCAAAACCAGGTGTGGGTTTCACTTTCAAAGGAAACTGCGCACCAGCTTGGCACTCCCACGTCCTCACTAGCAGGATGGATTGAGATTCTTCAACATAAGTATCCTGACATTCAGATTACAAAGGAGCTCGCCCTGGATGTCCAGAGACTTGAGAAAGTAACAGAAAGGTTCTCGAGGATAGGTTCAAAACCTGCTCTGGTAAAGGAGAACATAAACCGCATTGTCGAAGGAGCTGTCGATTACCTGAGGACAAGGACATCCTCGAGAATAAAGTTCGTCTGGGACTCCAGGACAAAGCCCGACGTTTTCGCGCCCGTCAACTCCGCCCTTTTCGAATGGGTGATCGAGAACATTACCAAGAACGCCATAGATGCAATGGAAGGCAACGGCACCGTAACCATTCTTATTTCTGAAACTGATAAAAATGCACTTATTGACATTTCAGATACGGGCAAGGGCATCCCGAAATCAGCCTTCAAGAAGATTTTCACCCCTGGTTTCACTACAAAACAGCGGGGCTGGGGAGTTGGACTTTCCCTGGCAAAAAGGATAATCGAGGAATATCACCACGGGAAAATCTTCGTAAGGACCTCGGAAGTGGGTAAAGGTTCAGTGATAAGGATTGTGATGAGAAAAAAGTAAAAAAGTTACACAGAGGACCACAGAGGGCCACAGAGGACCACAGAGGACCGAAGAGTAATTTGGAATTTTAACTCTGTGAAACTCTGAGCCTTCTCTGTGTAACTCTGTGTAAGTTCTTCCTTATTTTTCCTGGAGGCCCGGAATAATATCCTTAGCCTCAACCCATTTGTAGACCTTGTCTGACCTGCGGAGATTTTCATTAGTTGGGATGGAGCAGAATTCCCCTTTAAGTGCTTTTTCAGTAACTCTCAGATCAACCCTTATCTCATCGGCTGTGTATTCAACGACACCGGTGGTAGGGCCAATTATAAGGATGGTGTCGCCTTTGCTCAGATCTCCGTTCTCGAGCTTTATTTCGGCAGCATTCACCTTTGTGAAGTAGTTCGTCACTTTTCCGATATAGATCTTTCTCTTTGTCGCATTTGAGCCGTAGGTGCTATTCCACTCACCCAGCTTCTGACCGAGATAATAACCATCCCAGAATCCCCTGTTGAATACTGTAGCGAGCCTCTCCTTCCACTCTGCCACCTTATCTTCTGAATAGGTTTTGTCAGCAAGCGATCTCAGCGCCTCGTCGTAGCAGGAGCATACTGTCTTCACATACTCGCCCGACCTTGCCCTTCCTTCAATCTTAAGGACACTGACACCTGCTTCCGTTAGTTTATCAAGGAACCCAATCGTGCAAAGATCTTTGGGAGACATAATATACTCGTTATCAATCTCCAGCTCATAGCCCGATTCTTTACCCGTGACTATATATGATTTCCTGCATGTCTGGTAGCACTCGCCCCTGTTTGCAGATTTGTTGTTCTCATGCAGGCTCAGGTAGCACTTCCCTGAAATCGCCATGCAGAGCGCACCGTGAGCAAACATCTCGATCTTTACTGGTTCTCCTTTAGGTCCCCTGATGTTCTGCTCTCTGATTGAATCACTTATCTTTTTAACCTGTTCGAGATTGAGTTCACGTGCGAGCACAACAACATCGGCCCACTGTGAATAGAATTTCAGCGCCTCAGTGTTCGAGATGTTGAGCTGTGTTGAAAGATGTATTTCGACACCTTTTGAATAAGCATAATTGATGACGGAAAGGTCGGATGCAATGACTGCGTTGATGCCGTTTTCGGAGGCTGAATCAATAATTTTGTGCATCTCTTCAACTTCGTTGTCATAAACCACGACATTGACTGTCAGATAGGTTTTAATGCCCTTTTCACGGCAGAGAGCTGATATTTCTTTAAGATCGTCAATAGTGAAATTATTGGATGAAGCTGCTCGCATGTTCAGCTGCCCGATGCCGAAATAAACGGAATCGGCTCCTCCCTGTATCGCTGCTCTGAGCGACTCCCATGAACCGGCCGGAGCCATTATTTCAAAATCCTGTCTTTTCATATGGGGCGCAAAGATAATCAATAATTTAAGCTGTCACGGGTTTCCTGCCGCTTCCAATATCCTTGCGGCATTGGTTTCTATATCATCTGTGCCGGTCTCGACATAGATTATTCCAGGATTGTTCTTGCGCTGTATCGAATACAAGTATGTTTTGTCGTAGTACTTCAACGAAATCTCAATTGCCTTTGAGATATTTCCATTATCGATAGCCTCGATGGCTTCTTTGGTGTTATCTCCGCCAAGCCGGCGGCTGATCTTCATTACAGACGATTTAAGCATCTCCGGAGGGTACTTTGAGTATTCCTCCATGAGCCTAGGCATGCGGGTTTTGATATCCATCAGAAGCACTACCGTTTTCGTCTTCTGCATGTTGCTGTAAAAACCTTCGGGCATGAAAACCGATCCTATGTTCCGGCTCTCATCCTCGAGCCAGACCGGTACCCCGGGATCGAGCCTGCACCACTGATAATAAAGGTCATTTGCGAACTGCTCGGTTGATGGCTGAGGCGGTTCACCCAAAGAACCGAAAGCAGATCCTTTATGATTGGCAAGCCTTTCAAGATCGATGGCCTGTTGCCCATTTTCTTTCAGATACCGCAGTATATGCGTCTTGCTGCTTCCAGTCATGCCGCCGAGGACGATCATTTTCCTTTCCTCTGAAAGGTTTTCGAGCACATGATGCCTGTATGCCTTGTACCCGCCTTCAAGGACCTCAGTCTCTATACCGCCTATCGAGAATAGCCATGCCATAGCTTCCGATCTCATGCCGCCTCTCCAGCAATGGACAAGCAGCTTTCCGTTTTCAGCCGCTTTGATTGCAGTCTCAAGCTTTTCATGCATTGATGGACCTGAAAGCTTAATTCCTTCAACTACTGCAGGCACATGCCCTTCTTTTTTATATTTAGTTCCGACAATGGCCCGTTGTTCATTGTCAAAAAGCGGAATATTCACTGCCCCCGGTATATGTCCGGTTTCAAATTCCAGCGGTGATCTTACATCGATAAGTGGTATATTTTCAGCAAGCTTTAGAAACTGGCCGATCTCTGTTCTTTTCATTTTTTCCTGAAATGGACTGAAAAAAGTCTCTTCAGGTCTTCTGTCCTTACCGGCTTAGGTATAAAGTCGATTATGCCTGCAAGCTCTGCCTTTCGTCTTGTTTCGGGCATGATATCAGCTGTAAGTGCGACAATTTTTACCGATTTGTCTTCTTTCAGTATCTTCTGTGAGGCTTCAAAACCATCTATCTCCGGCAGCATCAGGTCCATCAGTATGAGATCGTATTTTTTCGACCGGGCCTGGAGGTAAGCTGTATATCCGTCCTCTGCAGTATCGAAGCTGTAGCCCATGTTCCCGAGCATGGTCCCGATCACTTTAAGATTCATTTTATTATCTTCCACAACCAGGATCTTCAACCCGTTCATGCTTTTTTCAAAGCCCAAAGCCGCATTATCCTCGCTCAGAAAAGGGAACAGCTTCTTCACTGTATTTGTCAGCTCTGAGGCAGTGACAGGTTTAATCAGGTATTGATCTATTCCCAACGAGATGCTTTTGACGTAATTGCCTTTCCTGTCGTTTGAGCTTATCATCAGAACAACAAAGTTCTGGGTGAGTTTATTTTCCCATAGAGATGAAGCTGCATCAAACCCATTGATGTTGGCGTCGTCGAAAATTATTATAAGGTTATATTTTTCTGACGGGTAGTTCAGGTTTGATCTTAGCTGACCTATAGTTGCTCTCATGAATGTGGTAACAGTCAATGATATGCCTGCCTGGTGGAGCACTGACAGTGTTTCCTCATCGCGCATGCTGCCTGAAATAACCAGCGCCTTTATCTTTTCGAATGATGTCACATTCTCAAGAGGAAGCTTCTTTGCTATTCTTTCATTCGAATAAACATTGACCGAGAACAGGAGCTTCGTCCCTTGATCTTCGAGTAGACCCGATGGACTCTCTGCTGAAAAGGTCCCGCCCATGAGCTCCACAAGCTGTCTTGCAAGGGAAGTTCCGAATGTTGATTCATCATTTGCACGGAGAGCCTTTGATTCAATGCTCTCTATATCGCCGAAGATCTTCTTCAGTGAAGCCTTGTCGAAATTCCTGCCCGTATCAGCCAGTTCAAAGGCCAGTGTCAGCATATTTTCATCCCTGGTTTTAACGGAACAGGTAAGCCTGATCTCACCCTGGTCGGTATTTTTAATGGAATGATTCAGGAAGTTTGTGATAATCTGCCTCAGCCTGAAGGGATCGCCGATTATACTTTCGGGAATTTCTTCGCCCATCATTGAAACCAGCCTGAGGCTTTCCGGCGGAATGTTTGTCTTGGCCAGGTCGATGCAATAATTTATTTCTTCCCTAAGCTTAAAAGGAACCTCGTGAAGGATGAGGTTTCCCGATTCTATCTTTGAAAAATCGAGGATGTCGTTGATTATTGTGACAAGCACCTCGGTTGAGCGCCTGAGAAGCCTGACAATCTCCCTGACTTCAACCGACAGGTCATATTTGCCAAGCATGTCGGTCATTCCTATGATCCCGCTGAGCGGGGTCCTGACCTCATAACTGACCCTGGCAAGAAATTCGGATTTCGCTTCATTTGCCCTAACTTCCTGCTTTCTTGACGATTCAAGCGATGTTACGTCAATAAGGATCTCCATCGTGGATTCTTCACCCCTGAATATTACCGGTATACTTTTCCTGAAAAGAACTATATCCCCGGTTGCTTTCTTGATCACAATGAACTGGTCAGGGTGAAGAGTGGCATCCGGAGGCATGGGCGCTTCAGTTTCAAGATACGAGATCTCGGGAAATATCTTTCCCTCCATTTCTTTTTCGCTCTTGTAAGAATATTCCTCGGCAGCCACCCTGTTAGCCTTGATTATTTCACGCTTCCCATTGTAAATGATCACTCCCACAGGCATCTCTTCAATAAGCCTGAAGAGCGTTTTCTCAGAAGCTTCCAGCCGTTCGATCTGCTTCTTTTGTGCCTTGATAAACTTCCAGAAAAAATATATTATTAAGTTAATCAGAATGAGAATTCCTATAACGATGAAGAGTGAATTCCTGGTAATATATTTCTGGAAGAAAGTTGTCGGAGCTGAAAAAACAAGTCCAAGGTCTCTTTGCAGCAGCTGGGTTGAATAGTAGGAGGAAATGATCTCTTCACTCGCACCATCGATAATTGCAGTGTGTACGGTGCTTTCCACCGAGCCTTCAGCTAACCTGTTGATGATATTTTCAAGCTGGGTGTATTTAATGTCCTTACCATAGTTGTTAAATACAATCTCGCCTGAATCACTGACGACCCATTGCCACTGGTAAACCGAACGCTCATCCTGGAGATTGAAGGTTGTGAAGATCTCCCTGAAGTACTTCTGGAAATCCAGGGTGACCACAAGATTCCCGATAGTCTCATTCTGCTGATTGAATACAGGAAGGTAATAATTGTACCTTTTGTTCTCCATTGAGAGCTTCTCCCTGTCAAAAATCTCTGTCTGTCCGTGAGTTAAATAAGGCTGTGATTCAAGCCATTCAACGTTACCGCCCTCTGTATCCTGCTTAAGGGTGAATTCATTCCTTTTATTATCGTAATACCTGATGCCGGTGATGAAGTTCTGGTACTTTGAATAAAACAGCTTCATCTTCTCTATGGCAATCCGCTGCTTATCCGAAGGCTCGAAAAAAGAGGTCAGGTCACCGTCATTATTGATCTGGTTAAGGTCGCTCAGGAACCAGTTGTTCGTTTCATCTACCTGCAAGCCCACAATCTGCACCTGGCGGTCGAGCAGCTCGATTATATAATTGATCTGCCTGTTATAGAGGCTACGGTAGAAAAAATAATTAGTCAGAGCTATTATTGCAACAACAGACCAGACAATAATGAACAGTCTTTTCATAAATCAGGGATATCGGAAGGTCATAAAGATAAGATAAATTGTAAACAAGGTATTCACCTGTATTTACGGTCATCTCCTTCCACAATGTTGAGATAGCTTCTGTACCGGAGGAAATCGATCTCACCTCTCTTCACTGCTTCCGTCACGGCACAGCCCGGTTCATCGAGATGGAGGCAGTTGTTATACCTGCAATCCTTGGATACCCGGAATATCTCCCTGAAAAAATGATATATTTCGTTCCTGTTCATATCGACAATTCCGAAACCCCTGATCCCCGGCGTATCTATGACAAAACCTCCGAAAGGCATCCGGTGCATCTCCGGAAAGGTTGTGATGTGCTTTCCCTGCTTGTGGTAACCTGAGATCGCACCTGTCTTAAGTTTAAGGGCGGGATTGAGAGTGTTCAGAAGGCTTGTCTTCCCCACACCAGAATTGCCCGAGATGAGGCTTGTTTTGTTTTTCAGGATACCTGTCACCTCGTCGATATTTGTCATTGTTTTCAACGATAACCTGATGCACCCGTACCCGATATTTTTGTATAAGGATTCAATGCGCTCCATCTTTTCGAGGTCTTCTCCCTCGTAGAGGTCGGTCTTGTTTATTATGATCATTGCCGGAATACGGTATGCCTCGGCTGTGATCAAAAACCTGTCAATGAATTCCACCGGTGTTTCAGGAAGGGCGATGGTTATCATAAGTATTGCCTGGTCGATGTTAGCGGCAATTATCTGCGACTGTTTCGAGAGGTTGGAAGCTTTCCGGAGGATATAATTCCTTCTCTCGAGCACTTCTGTTATCAGACCCGAGCCTGTTTTAGGATCTTTCTCGAAAACAACATTATCACCCACTGCAACAGGATTTGTTATCTGGAATTCCCTTGTGCGCAGCTTTCCCCTGATAGAACAATCTGTAATTGCACCCGAAGGGTCAAGCACCTTATAGTGCATGCCTGTAGATTTTATGACAATGCCTTTCTCCAAGTCATTCCTGATATGAAATGCAAAAGTACTACATATAATCACATTTAAATACGATGGCACGGATTACAAATCCGCGCCAGCATAGGGTCATTCCACTTATGAAATGCAAAAAGTACTATCTCTAATCACAATACGATGGCGCGGATTTGCAATCCGTGCCATTTTTGTGCTTGCACAGATTACAAATCCACGGCATTGCTGCTCTGGCACGGATTACAAATCCGCGCCAGCTTAAGGTGAGAATTAATTATCCGAAGCCATCAACAGGAAAGGCTTCATCTCGAAGCTGTGGTAATAAGGCCTGAGCCTTTCAGTGTTGTAATCCGCAAGCTTTACAACTTTCTTGGAAGAGGTGACGACATCTATAGGAAGGTTGTCGTATCGGCCGTTCTTAAGAACAACTATCCTGCCATGAACGCCCCTCAGGATAAGATCCAATGCAAGGTTGCCGTAAGCCATAGGGACTATCGAATCGAGAGCGTCAGGGTCGCCGCCCCTAACCATATAACCGAGCTTCTGGTTGATCACATTGATGGTTTTGCCCTTGTTGAACTGACCTGAGAGGTCCTTGAGCTTTGCCGAAACAAGGTCACCGATACCGCCAAGCTTGGCATGACCGTATGCATCCTTTTCGATATCGGAGAAGATCATCTGGCCCCCCTTGAACATTGCACCTTCAGAGACGAGAACGACCGAGTACCTGCTTGGATTATGATTCCTGTCCTCGACCAGCAGCTCTGTAAGCTTTTCGATGTCAAATTCGTATTCTGGTATGACACACCTGTGTGCGGCGCCTGCCATTGTCGGAAGCATAGCGGTAAAGCCGGCATATCTTCCGAAGACTTCCAGAACGAGGAACCTCTCATGCGATCCTGCAGAGGTCCTGAGACTGTTCGTCATCTGGATTGTCCTCGACACGCATGTACTAAAGCCTATGCAGTAATCCGTTCCGGGGACATCATTGTCCATCGTTTTCGGGATTGCAACCACATTGATGCCCTTCTTGTACAGATGAACGCCATAGCTCAGCGTGTCGTCACCTCCGATTGGAATGAGATAATCTACTCCCAGCCATTCGAGATTTTTGATTATCTCCGGGGTAAGATCATTCATCTCCTGGTTGAAAGTGTCCTGAAGATGTTCCGGCACGCTTGATTTCGACATGTGGCTCGGCCTCGTCCGTGAAGTATGCAGGAACGTGCCGCCGGTACGGCCGGCCTTGTTAACCACATCGTCTGTGAGTATCTGGAAGTTATTGCTGTTGTCTGCTTTCGGATCCCTGATAATCTCAGTTACACCCGCCCATCCTCTTCGCAGGCCGATAACCTTGTAACCTTCCCTGTTTGCCCTGATGGTCACCGCACGAATTGCAGGATTGAGTCCGGGAACATCGCCGCCACCGGTCAGGATGGCTATCACGCCTTTGGTTGATATCACATTTGCCATTTTCGTATGATTTTTTACGGATAGTAATCTATAAAATTACTGAAAATCAGACAAAAAAGCAATTTTTGATACCCGCCAGGCAAGGTTATAAAACAAAACAGGGGCTGAAAAAATTCAACCCCTGTTGGTCTCATATGAATTATTAATTATTCAGGGTTTCATCCCATTCGAGTATCCTGAAGAAATCATAATCTTCCGGATTGGGCACGTACTTTTTCGCTCCCCTGTAATCTGCTTTGGTGATATAGTGAAGGTTGTTCCTGAAGATAAGCTGAACATTCTCTGTTTCAACATTCACCAGCCTTGGTTTAACCTTGCCTTTTTCATCTTCAACATCCTTCAGGTAGAGAGGCCTGATATTTCCTCCTCTGTCAACAGTAACCATACAACCGGTTACACCTTCCTTGAAGAGCTTGTAAACACCGAGTCCGAGTCTTGTTGCATAATTCAGGTCATAAGCAACGGGCCGGCAGCATCTCAGCTCGTAACCCATTTCCTCGGGACGTGATTTAACGGTTATTCTCAGCCCTTTCAGTGCCTGCTGTGTAAGCATGTTGAAGATGTGTGACTTGCTCACATTGCCAAGCTCGGGATGGCCGTGATCATCAAAGGTGAAGTTGATGCCGGTATCGATGATTTCCTTCTCGCTCATGAAGTGGAAAACACCTTCGGAAATGATTGCAGCTCCGTAATCGAGACCCATCAGCCTTCTCTTAACCATGGATGAGATTACCAGCCTGGTGATCTTATCGAAGGTGATCTTGGTCCTGTTGAACATCTCAGGGATAATTATCATCGGGTAATGGCATGCTGTGCCAATGCCGAATGCCAGGTGACCGGCTTCACGTCCCATTGCAGAAACTACAAACCAGTTGCCGCTTGTGCGTGCATCCTCGTAAATGGTTGTTGCCAGGCGCACACCTTCCTCTTTTGCAGAGTGATAGCCAAAGGTTGGTGTTCCTTCCGGCAAAGGAAGGTCGTTATCAATTGTCTTGGGAACATGGATGTTCTTGACATCCAGCTTCTGACCTGCAAGATATTTTGAAAGACGGTTTGCCGAGGATGCTGTATCATCGCCTCCTATCGTGACAAGAAGCTTTACATTGTTCTTTTTGAAGAAATCGGCTTTGAATTCATCGTCTTTGGGCTTGTACCTGCTCATCTTCAATGCGGAACCTCCGCGGCTGTAGATAAGATCGGCAAATTCGAAATCGAGATAGTCAAAAGCCGGTTCGCTTGAGAACAATGATTTGTAACCACCGTTAATCCCGAGAACGGTATAGCCGTTCTGGGTGAAGATCTTAGTCACTGCACTTACAACGGTGTTGATACCCGGAGCCGGTCCGCCGGCGCATAGTATAGCTACTGCATCTTTCATTTCTTTTTTCATTACAGATTATACAATTAGAATTAGATAAATTATTGTTGATACACCTGAATGCACAATATTTTTCGGCGACAAAGATGATAATATCTTTAATAATCAGAAAGAAAAAAACAAATTTTTGTCTGGGAGTCCGGGCTCTTCTGCTTCACTGGTTCGCAGGTCCCCGCTTAATTTTAAAACAATTTGGCGGCGGCCTCTTCAATAATCCTGAATAATCCTCAATTGTCTCCCTCTCACCCCCGGAGAGAGTCTGCCCCGCTTCGGCGGAGGAGATTCAGAGAGAGAGGTCGAATTTTAAAAAGATTGTGCAAGTCCCTCATCAGTTAAAAATCAGCCTCGAAGGATTAACCGTTTATTGCCTAACTTTGTATATTATTCATTATTTTTATATTTATGGCCGGAGAATCAAGGCGTGGAGTGCTGATAACGGGTGGCAACGGCCTGGTCGGAAGATACCTGACATCCTCCCTTCTCTCTGAAGGTTTCACTGTGTCTCATCTTTCAAGGGGCAAGGAGCAATCCGGGATGGTAAAGGTATTCAGGTGGGATCCTTCTGCGGGAGTCCTCGATCCAAAAGCAGTTGAAGGTGTCGATGCAATAATCCATCTTGCCGGGGCCAACATCGGTGAAAAAAGATGGTCAGCCAGACGGAAGGAGGAAATCAGGGCCAGCAGGATAGATTCCGCAGGACTACTTTATAAAGTAATAAAAGAGAACAACTTTCCGCTTAA
>JBLNAO010000046.1:0-4425 GCA_050259395.1 Chloroflexota bacterium | reverse complement strand
AAAACACCCTACAATCAATGAAAAAACTATTGTTCGTTGCAGCAATCGCCTTTCTTGTTGCCTGCAGCAATTCTTCAGATGAGTTCAGAAAAATCAAACCCGATGTCCTGAGAGATAAAATTGCAGGTGGCTGGGCAGGAAAAATGATCGGGGTAACTTATGGAGCCCCGACAGAGTTCCGTGCCCAGGGGAAAATATACGGGGATTCCATAAAATGGAAGCCTGGCGACATAAGGGGAAGCCTGTGGCAGGATGATATATATGTTCAGCTTACCTTCCTGATGTCGATGGACAAATACGGGATTGATGCTCCTGCTAAAAAGTACCAGGAGATGTTCGCAAAAGCCGGCTATCCTCTCTGGCATGCCAACATGCAGGCCAGGAAGAACTGGTACGACAGCATTTTCGCACCATTATCGGGAATGCCGGAGTATAACATCCATGCCGATGACATCGATTTCCAGATTGAAGCAGACTATATAGGCTTTATGGCTCCCGGCATGCCCAACACGGCCCTCGATATTGCCGACCGGGTAGGACGCATAATGAACTATGGCGATGGCGTTTACGGCGGAGTGTTCGTCGCTGCCCTGTACGCTGAGGCATTCTTTGAAACAGACATTCCTCTAATAGTTGAAAAAGCCCTGCAGTCACTTCCCGGTGAAAGCGATTACGCCAGGACAATAAGGGATGTTATTACATTGCACAATGAATACCCCGACGACTGGCAGGAAGCATGGCAGGAGCTTGAAGAAAAATGGGGTGATGTCGATATCTGCGGAGCCGGCTCCACTTTCAACATCGATGCCAAGCTGAATGGTGCATATATCGTAATGGGACTTCTTTATGGCAACGGTGACCCGGCCAAAACGCTCGAAATTTCAACACGCTGCGGCCAGGATTCAGACTGCAATCCCTCGAACGCCATGGCGGTGCTTGGTGTTATTAAAGGATTCGGCGGACTTCCGGTGAACATGCAGGAAGGTGTTAAGGCTGTCGGCGATTCTATCTTCATCAATACGACTTACTCTTTCAACTCTGCTGTCAGCACAACATACAAATACGCTCTCGAACTTATTAAGAAGGAGGGCGGTGAAGTATCCAATAACAGGATCTTGGTTAAAAACCAGGTCCCGGCAGCTCCAATCCTCGAGATCGCTTTTCCGAATGTAGTTTTTGACAGGAAGGTATCAGTCTTCGATGATGGCGGGTGGAAGTTTAAAGGAAGCTGGAAACCCCGTGAGGTTACGAGAAATGAAGTGACAACAAAACAAGCCATGTTCTCCGGAGAACCCGGTGACGAGGCTGAAATCACATTCACAGGTACAGGAATAGCAATAACAGGGAACTGGTTCAAAGACGGTGGCAAGGCAGATGTGTATGTTGACGGAAACCTGCATCGAAGCATCGATACATACTATTTCTTTGCAATTCAGCAACATACGGAAACAATCTGGCACATAATGAATATTCAACCCGGACAGCACACTGTAAAACTGGTGGTTAGAGGAGAAAAACGCCCGGAGTCGGAAGGCACAAGTGTTGCAATAACCGGGGCCACCATTTTCAGAACAGAGCCAAAGCAAAACGAAAGTCACAAATTCTCCTTTGAGATTTGATTGCAGCTACAAACCTGAAACCAGAAACCTGAACCTTAAACCTGAAACCTTAAAACCTGAAACCTCAAACCCTAAAGCCATGTTCATTCCTCAATCCTATTCACTGGCGATAATTCTTTGTATCGTAACCATGCTATGCTGGGGTTCCTGGGGAAACACCCAGAAGCTTGCAGGCAAATCATGGAGATTCGAACTTTATTACTGGGATTACGTCCTGGGCATTCTGCTGTTCTCTCTTCTCCTGGGCTTCACACTTGGAAGCACAGGTGAAAAAGGCAGGAGCTTCCTTGAAGATATTCGCCAGGCAGACACACGAAACATGCTGAATGCAGCTCTTGGAGGCATCATCTTCAATGCTTCAAATATCCTTCTTGTTGCAGCCATGGCAATAGCAGGGATGGCAGTCGCTTTCCCTGTCGGTGTCGGGATTGCTCTGGCACTAGGAGTAATAATTAATTATGCCTTCGCACCACAGGGCAACCCGGTGTGGCTATTCTCTGGAGTGGCTCTTATTGTCGTGGCGATAATACTCGATGCCCTGGCTTACAAGAAGCATAGTGCATCGCAAAAGAAGGTTTCAGGAAAAGGTATCATGCTCAGCGTGGCGGCAGGTATATTGATGGCATTGTTTTACAGGTTCGTGGCAGCTTCGATGGTGACAAGCTTCGAATCACCCGAGGCCGGAAAGCTTACACCTTATTCTGCTCTCCTGTTTTTTGCGATAGGAGTGCTTGCCAGTAACTTCCTTTTCAATTATGCAATAATGAGGAAACCGGTTGAAGGAAATCCGGTTTCATTCAGGGATTACGCAAAAGGAAGCTTCGGAGTTCATCTCACAGGCATTCTGGGGGGCATTATCTGGAATATTGGTATGGCTATGAGCATCATTGCATCAGGGAAAGCAGGTTTTGCAATCTCGTATGGCCTCGGGCAGGGAGCAACCCTTGTTGCAGCCTTATGGGGCGTATTTATCTGGAAAGAGTTCAAAGGCTCGGCAAGCCAGGTGAACGTTCTTATCTTCCTTATGTTCCTCGCTTATCTTGCCGGACTTGGCCTGCTGATTTATGCCGGCTTGTAAATGATTAATATTCAATACAATGAAAAAAACTCTTCATGTAATTGCCTTTTTGGCAATTCTCTGCATTTTGTCCTGCAAAAAAAATGAACCGCTGAAAATAACAGGCGAAATGAAGGCCTGGCATACGATTACACTCACCTTACCGGGTCCCGAAACAACAGAATACGATACTGTTAATCCTTTCACAGATTACAGGCTGGATGTAGAATTCAGCCAGGGAGACCGGTCATTTACCATTCCAGGTTACTTTGCTGCCGACGGGAATGCTGCGGAGACATCGGCAAGATCAGGAGACAGGTGGAGGGTTCATTTTTGCCCACCTTCCACAGGGGACTGGAATTACAAAGTCACATTCCTGAAAGGCAGGAACATTGCAGTTGCTGATGTTCCGGCTTCAGGTGAAGCTTGCTTCATGAATGGTGAAACAGGAACATTTACAGTTATGAATGCAGACAATTCAGCAGAAGTCAGGACTAAAGGACGGCTGCAGTATACAGGTGGCCGTTACCTGCGTTATGCCGCTACCGGGGAACTGTTCCTGAAAAACGGTGCTGACAGTCCCGAGAACCTTCTTGGTTACAAGGATTTTGACGGAACATATTATGGAGGGAATAATGTCACCAGGAGCGGAGAAGCAGCAATCAACAGCAGCCTTCACAGGTATGAACCACATGTGAAAGACTGGAAGGAGGGCGACCCTTCATGGAAAAACGGGAAAGGGAAAGGGCTTATAGGAGGCCTCAACTACCTGGCATCAGAAGGCGTTAACAGCATCTATTTCCTTACAATGAACATCCTTGGCGACGGTGAAGATGTCTGGCCTTACACCGACAGGAATGAGCGATACAGGTTCGACTGCAGCAAGCTCGATCAGTGGGAGATAGTTTTTTCACATGCCGAAAATCTGGGAATCAATCTACATTATGTGCTTGAAGAAACTGAGAACCAGTGTCTTCTGGATGCCGGCAGGCTTGACGTTCAAAGAAAGCTGTACCTGAGGGAGCTTATTGCACGGTTCTCGCATCACCTTGCCATAACATGGAACGTAGGAGAGGAACATCACGCAGCAGATTTCTCTCCATACGGCATGACCTACGCTGATACTAAGAAGATGGCTGATTATATCCGGAAAACTGACCCTTATGACAACTATATTGTCATCCACACACATTCAAACAATGAGCTGAGAAGAAAGAACATGACTGAATACCTTAGCTTTAATAATGTTGACGGGCCATCGATCCAGTGCGGGGATGTGGATGATGTGCATGAAGAGACCAGGTACTGGGTAAATAAATCCGGTGGAGCGGGACATCAATGGGTGGTGAACCTCGATGAGATTGGTCCGAGCTGGAAAGGCGCCATGCCGGACTCTTTCGATCCTGCTCACGATACGATAAGACACAAGGTGCTTTGGGGAAATCTTATGGCCGGGGGAGCGGGTGTTGAATGGTATTTCGGGTACAAGTACCCGCATTCCGATCTTGGATGCGAGGATTGGCGCAGCAGGGACATGTTGTGGGATCAGACACGGCTGGCAGTTGATTTTTTCAGGAACAACCTTCCTTTAGAAGACATGAATAGCGCCGACGAGCTGACGGAAGAAGGAAACTATTGTCTTGCGAAAGCGAATGAATTGTATGTTGTCTATCTTCCGGAAGGAAAACAATCGACCCTGAAGGTACCGGCAGGGAGCTACGATATTCAATGGTTCAATCCAAGGACAGG
>JBLNAO010000045.1:0-27680 GCA_050259395.1 Chloroflexota bacterium | reverse complement strand
GGAGGCCTCAGAAGGATGAACGCCCGCGTGCTGATCCCGTTTTTATTCAGGAACGATACTTTTTCACTGAAAAGGCTTAATGACATTTTCTTGTTCAGCTTTTTTATGAGCTCAGGATGCACTGTTTCCAGCCCGATGGCAACTTCAAACCGCCCTTTTATCATCCTGCCGAACTCTGCGCAGCTCTTTCCGATAAATGCAGGATGACTTTCGACGATCACTGTTTCGAAATCATTTACAAGTCCGGCTATCGCGGTGTAATCATCCGGCGGAATAGCTCTCCTGTCGAAAAAGCTTCCGCTGTTGTAGAGCTTAACCTGGTTTGCATGCGGAAGCCTTTGAAGTGCATACTCTATCTGACGTGGAATGCTTCCGGATTTAACAGGCTCATCGATTGTATTTTTCCAGAGGTCGCACATCAGGCAATGGAAAGGACATTCTGTTCCCGTTAGAAAGATCACAGCTGTGTCAACGATCTTCCCTGTTGCAGTTCTTTCTTTTTCAACAAGAAAAGCATAAGGCACTTCCGGATCGACACGGTTTTTCGAGCCCCTTTTTGAAATTATCAGCCTGTCATCCCATGTGAACTCCGGAAAATTACTCATACTTTGAAAGGAACACTTTCCTGTATTCAATCTCCTTCAGAGGGAAAAGGTTTTTAAAAGCATCCTGAGATACTGCGCCATGCTGAAATCTCCTTTTGGGAAACACCGGCATGTCGATCCCGGTTACTGCCATAACGCCGCTTCTGACAATGGTTCCTTTAAGATCATACAATTTACTATGATCCCATCCTGTGATGTCGATGAACGGGATGCCTTCGGAAATTTCGATCACGTTCGGCAGGGTGTAAGGGCTGAAAACATCAAAGCCGGTAAGCTCCGATGAACACCAGGTTCTCATGTAGCCCCGGCTCAGGCCTCCGGAATAGGTGAGTGAGTGCTTTATTGAGTTAACTCCCCAGCCTTCATGATAGAGCATAAGATTATTCAGTACGCTCCTGATTGTAAGCTCAGGATTTTCCTCTATCGGGTAATCTTTAAGGTTCTCGTCGCCGCCTTCACCGTCGAGGATGAATCTCCATTCAGGGTATCTTGATCGTATCAACTTCATCAGGGCCATGTTCATTGTGGCGGACTGGATGTCAAGTGGTTTGTAATCTTCCACGGTTTTAACAGCTTCCTTCCAGTCGAGAGATGAGTAATCAGCTTCAATGGGTTCGAGGAACATTTCCAGCCCGACTTTCGAGAGGAATTGTCTTGCCTGGACCAGATCAGCACCGGAACCGTCGACTGAGAGTGTAAACGCTTTAAGTCTTGAAGGACTTTCACCCAGTTCTCTCAGTGCGTGATAGGTAAGAAGAAAAACGGAGCCGCTGTCGATTCCTGCTGAAAATGTAACACCGACCGGGCCTGAGGTGGCTTTAAGCATCAGCCATTTCTTTATTTCATTATAAAGTACTCCGATGTACTGTTTTCCTATAGTTTCAGCATCGGTGCCGCTGAATTTGTTTCTCTCAGGTGTGAAGAAACGGTCATATACCGGGTTGGGATCGGGACAGCCGAGCAACTCGATCTTTGTGATGTAATGTGCTGGGACCATCCTGGTATACGAAGGATGAAACTGGTCATCGAGCCGTTCACTTTTCAGATATTCATGAATTGTATCGATTCTTTCGGCAACAACAAGGTTCGGTCCGGCGGCACGTTTTGCAATGAAATAGCGCATTGGCCTGCCGATCGATCTTGCCATTCTGATAGTCTTTCCGTCAACCGAAACAAGTGCAAACTGGCCGTCTATTTTCCTGACCGCCTCTGCATTTCCGGACTTCAGGACCTCCGTTGCTTCCTCGTTTGTCATGTTATAAATGACATTCTTCTCAGGATGTGTGAGATTGATTACTCTGCTGATGTAATAATTATCCATATTATATAATTTGAGTATATTCTTTTTTTTAAACGCAAAGAACTCAAAGATCCATTAACACTTGCTGGTACTTACTCCTTATTCCTTACTCCTTACTGCTTAATGATTACTGATCACCGATCACCGCTCACCTCCTTATCCCTTTCCCCTCCTCAATCTCCACATACCTGTCCGCCGCCACGTTCTTCAGGATCTCTTTTTTCCCTCCGACCCAGTCGATCTCAAGCTGATCGATCAGCTTATTCTGCCCCAGGCCAATGTGTAACCTGGGATCATTATTTGAAAGGTATGATGTTGCCCATTGATTCACATAGACATATTTCTTACCGCCTGCCGTAACCGTAACTTTGGCCGCAACAGCCGAAGATGGGCCATCCTTGCCGAGCAGTGTAATGCCCAGCCAGTGATTCACGTTGCCGCCGTCGTTCCTGAGAAGCACCGATGTAGCCTCCTTATCGACATGCGATACCGAGATGTCCAGATCGCCGTCGTTGTCGAAATCCCAGACAACAAGCCCTCTTCCCGATCGTTTCGTGTTGAAATAACTTCCGCAGTCGCGACCCACGTTCCGGAATCTTCCTTTACCATCGTTTTCAAGCAGCAAAGGATACTGAAGGATCAGTTCCTCCGCCGTTCCATTTGCGGAAACTATATCCGGATCACCGTCGTTATCATAATCGAAAAGCGCTGCACCCCAGCCACCTTTCCCGATTATAGCACCTGCCACACCGCTCGGTTCGGTAACATCGGTGAACATTCCATTGCCTGTGTTCCTGTAAAGAGCAGAATGTTCCAGGTCAGTGACAAGTATGTCGATCAGCCCGTCACCGTCTATGTCGCCGATAGAGCCATGCATCGAGCCTGTCCCTATTCCATTGCTGTTTGCAGCAACTCCTGATTCCTTTGCCACCTCTGTGAATTTTCCGTTATCGTTCCTGAAAAGGTAATTCAGGTGATGATCGTTGGCCTGGAAAATGTCGGGGTCGCCATCATCGTCATAATCGAACACGGTCAAACCCATACATTTGGAATCGGGATAGTACAGGACTGCCTGTTTGGTCACATCAACAAATTTTCCTTCAGGTGTCTGCAGGTACATCATCGAGAGCTGACCTTTGTACTCCGATGGATGGGGCATTTTCCCGGGTGTGACGGGTGAATCGTATTTCGGATCGAATGCCAGGAAGTTGCCGACCATCATATCAAGCCTCTTGTCACGGTTAATATCGATATAGGCAACTCCGATGCTCCACTTTGTAAAGCCATTCAGCTTATCGGGACCAACCAATCCCAGGTCTTTTGCAATATCTGTGAAAGTTCCGTTCCCGTTGTTGCGATAGAACACGTTTGGTCCGTAATTAAGCAGGTAAAGATCCTGGTCGCCGTCGTTGTCGATATCGATGGCACCGGCCGCCATGCTCCAGTGTTTATCAGCCACCCCCGCTTTCTCCGAGGCTTCTGTGAAGGTGCCATTTCCGTTGTTTTTGTACAGTCTGTCAGGAGTGTCTTTGTAAACCCTCCCGTCCTCATCGGAGATCCCCTGGAGCCATGTTCCGTTCATCATGTAAAGGTCCATGAGATTGTCGTTATTGAAGTCGAAGACTGTAATGCCCGATCCGCTGCTCTCGAGAATATTCACATATGAATTATCGCCGATAGTGTATTTGAAGTTAATGCCTGCCTGCGAAGCAACGTCTGTGAATGTGATTTTATTTTTTTGCAGGGGTGGTCTGTGGGAAGGAATTATCAATAAAATAAGTAAGAGGATATATTTCATTAAAATTTTATTTTTTGATTTTTAAAGCATTGAGGTAACCATCTCCGGTAACTACCCTGGTGTTATATTCCCGGTTGTAGCGGATAAGCTCCGGGTCGGTGGGGTAAATGTCATCAGCTGACGGAGGATAGCTCTTCATTCCGTGAAATGGCAATGGCAATACTGTATTACCGTGAGCAGTATTAATATCGCCATCCTTTACCCAGCCCACGCTGTTAATCAGGAAATCCCTTTTCCATCCTTTCCGAAGCCCCGGCAGTGATCCTGCATCGAAGGTTACTGTAATTTCATCACCGGCATTTGAAATGATGTACTTGTTATCTGATGCGGTTATGAGAGGAAGCACGTCGCCATAACGGGTATAATTTCCTGAAAGATCGCGCCATTTCGGCTCTTCTGAAACCTGTGAATAGTCGAACCAGTGAGGTCCGTACCTTCCGCCTTTCCTGTACTGGGCTGAAAAACCCCTGTAATGTATGTCTGCAGCAACGGGTTTCATATTTGTTGTGGTTACCGGGGCTTCCGATAGCCCGCCGGCAAAGAATATATGATCCCAGTAGATCTCCATGTTGGTAATTATCTTTATCCGGTGATCCTTTGAAAGGAATTTCCCTGACAGGTCGATAATGACCGTTTTGTCTTTCCCCATCGGGAAACCTGCGTTTGCGACAACCGTTTCCCACTTGCCCGATGAATTTATTACCTGCACCTGAGGTGGAACAACTTTTAGCCGTTCCGATTGCGACAAAGCTACATTTATGCTTGCATCAGTCGGAAAAATCCAGCCGTTCAGGAACATATACAACTTCCCGTTCTTCCCTGTTTTACCCGGATCGAGAATCATTTCCTTCATTTCAGTTATTCCCTGGTATTTATCAACCTGGAAACCAGAGTGATATACGTCATCTTCTGAATTGATAAAAGTCAATATGTTGTTTCCGTAAGAATCTGTTGCTGAAACGGGAGAAATCTTTTCTCCGACATTGTAGATCTTCATACCGGGAAAGGGTGGGGGAGAGAACTGCTCCTCAACAAATATCTCAGTTGAATCGGGGTGATCGACAGCAACAAGGCCAAGCCTGTCTGTGTAGATAGTCTCCCACAGCTCCGATGTCACCTGGATATTATAGCTGCCGTTTTCAGGTTTCATCAATTCCCCCGGGATTTTCAGGTAATCATCGGAGGCATCGGCGAATGCGTAAGCCGTGTTCCCGCCCATTATTCCAAGCGGCATTCCGAGACCGCTTCGCCACATGATATCTTTTACAAATTCGTATTTTTCTCCATTCCAGGTATAAAGGAATGGGCATGATCCTTTCAAAGTCTGAGCCTCTATCAGCGCCTGGTCCGTTGCCGGGTAGAAGATATTCTGAGGCACGCCGTTGGTCCATGTTATGCGTATAACGTCCGCCATCGAACGCTGCCCTATGCCGAACATCAGATCAGGGTCTGTCACCACGGTTGTCTGGTAAAGGTCCCCTGCCCTGATCTCTACCTTGGCGCCGATGCCGAAGTGGTTGTTCTTGGCGCTTCCTGCCCGGAGGCCCACCAGCTTGATCTTAACAAAATGATTATTGTTTCCCCCGTCATTCCTCAGAACTGTTACACCTCCCTCGGAGCGGGCAAGTGCAATATCGACATCACCGTCTTCATTATAGTCGAAAAGTGCAATCTTCCTCCCTGATTTTATCTCTTCAGGCAGGAGTCGCGACAGATCCTCAAATTCGCCATTGCCTTTATTATGGAACAGGAACAGTCCCCTGCCGTTACCTTTGCTCTCACCAGCAATGAACAGATCAGAATGGCCGTCGTTGTCGAAATCAAGGAAAGCGGCATCATGTATCATCACCCCTCTGAGAACCCTGCTCACTGCTTCAGAGATCTTGTCCTGCACGAATCTTCCGTTGCCTGGATTGCTGTAAAACCTTTGATCACCTGTGTTTGAGCTGATGAAAAGATCGAGGAAACCGTCATTGTTGTAATCGCTTACACTTATTCTTCCTGATCCGGGCATGTTGCCTAACCCGCCTTCGCCGGTGAAATCGCTGGATGTTCCCTGTCTCTGGTTCGAGAAGAATTGGTTGTTTTCATTCTCGTTGACTACTATAAGGTCGATATCACCGTCCTCATCGAAGTCGCCGAATGCTGCATCAGTGCTGACGCCTCCATTTCCCGCAAGTTTCATCTGTTCAGCCTGTTCGGTAAAAGTGCCGTCGGCGTTGTTGCGGTAAAGGAGGTTTACGTTCGAGCGCGCCTCAAAAAGATCGAGGTCGCCGTCATGGTCCGCATCGAAGAACAAAGCC
This sequence comes from Chloroflexota bacterium, assembly GCA_050259395.1. Lineage (GTDB taxonomy): Bacteria > Bacteroidota > Bacteroidia > Bacteroidales > VadinHA17 > LD21. The sequence continues at coordinate 21,674 of JBLNAO010000045.1, read as the reverse complement.
ATATTCCCCCCTGTCTTGCTGGCTTTAATTGCCTTGGCAGTAACATCCTCGAATTTGCCCTGTCCGTTATTCCTGTAAAGTATGTCACCCTCTTCGCGAAGCACATAGAGATCAAGGAAACCATCGTTGTCATAATCTCCGAAGATCGCTGATGTTTCCCTGCCTGAATGTATAATGCCTGCTTCAGCCGCCATATCCGTAAACATGCCGGAGTTATTGTTAAAAAGCCATCTAGTGAACGACGATGTTGCTGCATCATAACTGCTGACATACAGGTCGACATCTCCATCACCATCATAATCGGCTGCCTCTGTGTGTGAGTAGTCGCCGAATTCACCTGTTGCCGCCTGTTTGATTATGCCCAGTCCCGCAGCTTCAGGAACCGGCGTGAACTTTATTGCATTGATGTCAGTTCCGCTTTCAGGTGCGGATGAAAGATTCTGCCTGTCGAAAGTGACAACAGGAAACCCAATAAGAGAACCGCCCGGACCTTTAAGGTCGAGCATGCCTGCCTGATATGGAGGGCTGACTTTAAGGTAATTATGGAATATGGTGAAGTTAAGGGTCGCAGCTGTCAAATCATTTTTCCTGAGTGAGAGAATCGCCTTATCGTAATAAGGGATTGCCTCTTTGGGAAATTCAGGAAACTCTTTTTTTATAATTTCAAGTTGTTCGAGCGCTCCGTCAGCATCGCCGGTTCTCAAAAGGATCTCGGTGAGGTTCAATGCCGGAACCAGGTTCCCGGGTGCGTTCTGGATAAGCTTCCCGAGATACGATTTTCTTGCGTTCAATGATTCAGAATCATCCTTGCCTGAATAAAGCTCAGATAGTTCATAGAGTATTTTTACATGGCCGGGTGCGAACGATAACGCTTTCTTCAGCTCAGAAATGGCTTTGTCCTGTTCATCATTCATCTTATAGACCGTCGAAAGGATAAGCCTTATATCAGCATCGAGCGAATCAATGCTGATTGCCTTGGCAAGCTGCTTTTCCGCTTCAGGATATTTACCCATCCTCAGGTAGGTCAGGCCAAGATTGGCATAACCGAACTTGTCATCGGGTGCAAGCTCGATGAACTTGAGGAATTCCTTTTCTGCCTCTTCAAGCTTAAATTCCTCAAGGTAAGCCAGTCCCAGCGTCCGCACCGACATCAGGTCCTCCTGGTTGCCCTGTTCAGCGCCATTCCTGTTCCTGCACCCGCCGGTGACGATCAGGAAAAATACAACAGACAGACAAATGAAGTTTTTCATATCACGATAGAGGTCTTTTTGGACTTTCATAAATTAAGCTTCCAGATTTATTGTCCGACCTTCATATCAAATTTAGCAATTCCAAGTCAATCCTCAACCTGAATAAACCGTCCTTTCTCAACCCTGATCAGTCCAGGGAATGTTTTTCTGCTTCCATTTTCGTCAAAGCTGATGTCGCCGGTGGCACCGTGGTGACTTACTTTTGCAATGTTCCTGAATAGTGACGTACTGTCGTTACCGGAGAGATTAATACCTATAATTAATACATTTACAGCATCGTAAGCGTATGCCTGAAGGGCACCGGGTTCGTTCCCGTAAGCATTGAGAAAAGCACTCGTAAACGATTGTTTGCCATTGTTGAAAAAAACTCCTGGGTTGAGCATTATCACTCCCTCGAGTTTTTTCAGTTCCACGGGTATTTTTTCATGCATGGGCAGGTATGGAGCGTAAACGGTTGTTGTTGGTGAAATCTTATGAAGGGATTGAAGGATTATCTCCAGCTCCGAAGGAGGTCCGAAGAACACCAACGAACCCGCATGTGAAACCTTTTTCACTATACCGGCTGCTTCACGTAAAACATTCTGGTAATATATTATTTCAGGTTTTTTTGTCTTCCCCGGTGCCCAATTTTTCTGAAGTGATGTGGCAGCCATCTTCGAATCATAATCTTCTGAGGAAAGGATTATAGTTTGAGAAGGCGTTCCTTTCTCAATTTTCCTGGTAATCACCCCGGCAGCCTGGTTGTCATTTGGTACGCAGGAGAAAAACCATGGAATGAATGCCTGTCCGAGGGTGGGATCGCCGGATAGTGCGGAGATGAATGGCACTCTTGTTTTCGCCGATACCTGCTCAGCCAAATGGGAGTTCCTGCCGTCAACCGAGCCGATCACAGCCCAGACATCCTCATCAAATACAAGGCTGACAGATTCTTTTGCACCCGTTCCCCAGGGACCTTCCATGTTGCGGACGCGGAGGACATAGTACTTCCCTTCTTTGGATGAACGGTTTGCTTCCCTGATTGCAAGTTCTGCACCCTGCTTTGCGGCCACGGATTGTTTATCCTGGACAAGGAGTCCAATCCTGATTGTATCAATAGTCAGGTAATTAGGGACGGAAGCTTTTATTTCATTACACAGAGTTGCACAGAGAATGCACAGAGTTACACAGAGTCGATAGAAACAAATCTCTGTGTTCCTCTGTGGTCTTCTGTGAACCTCTGTGTTACTTAAACAGCTCAATTTCAGATTATTTCTCTCCCTACGGCTGCTGCAATCTTCGATAGGTCAGTCATCATAGTTCCGAATTCTTCGAGGTCGAGTGATTGGTGTCCGTCGCAGAGCGCTTTCTCGGGATGATAATGCACCTCCATTATGAGACCGTCTGCGCCGGCGGCTATGGCGGCCCTGGCCATCGGCGGCACCATCCAGCGGAGTCCGGTGCCATGACTGGGATCGACGATCACAGGCAGGTGAGTGAGGCTTTTCAGCATTGGCACTGCGCTAAGGTCAAGCGTGTTCCTGGTTGATGTCTCGAATGTTCTGATACCACGCTCGCAAAGAACGATATGCTGGTTTCCCTGGTTCAGGATATATTCCGCAGCAAGCAGGAATTCCTCGATTGTAGCCATCATTCCGCGTTTAAGGAGGATCGGTTTTCCGGAAAGGCCAACCTCCTTCAGCAGGGGATAGTTCTGCATGTTTCTCGATCCCACCTGCAGCATGTCTGCATATTGTGAGACAATCTCCACCTGCCTGGTATCCATCACTTCAGTTACCACGGGCATCCCGGTCTCTTTTCTCGCTTTTGCAAGAAGCTTCAGCCCCTCCTCTCCAAGGCCCTGGAAGCTATACGGAGATGTCCGGGGCTTGAATGCACCGCCCCTCAGGACACTTGCGCCAGCTGATTTCACAAAGCGGGCTGTTTCGAGAAGCTGCTCTTCATTTTCAACTGCACATGGCCCGGCGATAATGATTACATCTTTTCCGCCGAATTTTACGCCGGAAACTTCGACAGATGATTCTGTCTTATTTGTCAGGCTTACTTTCGAGGGTACGTTGACTTTAACGTTTGTATTCTTTTCGCATGGAATTGTTTCCATGATTTTCATTTTTAGTATTCTGTTTTAGGTTTCTTATAGATCTTGTCGTCCTTTTTGAATAATGGGGCAGGGTAGAACTCGAATTTCCCGTTCGTTATCTTTGCCATATATATAGGCCTGATGTTGTTCCATGTTGCATCAAAGATAACTGGTCCTGAGATACCCTGGTAATTCTGGAATGTTTTAAGGTCAGTAAGTACATCGCGTATGAGGACCCTGTTCAGACCCACTTTCCTGATGGCATCGATAAGTATATTTGTTCCGTCGTATGAATGAACTGCAATTACATCGGGCTGCATCCCGAATTTTTTGAAATAACTTTCCTGAAAAGCTTTTAGACCTGGATTATTGCTATCCGGATTATACTGGCAGGTTGTGACCACACCGTCCGCAAGCTTTCCCGCAGTCTTCATGAAGATATCATTAACCACCCTGTCGGACGCATAAACAGGCTGATCCATGCCTATGGCCCTCATTTGCTGAAGGATAATTGCTGATTCCCTGGCATTGCCCCAGATCAGAACTGCATCGGGATTTGTCTTTTTTATTCTTTCGAGCTGTGCTTTGAAATCTGATTCTCCATCACTGAATCTTTCCTCGATTACAAGCGGGAACCCAACCCTGGTTGCAGACCTGGTGAAATGGAGCGTTCCTGCACGGCCATACCTGTTGTTTGCCCTTATTACTGCAACCCTCGAATGTTTGTCCTTGTTATAGATCTGATCGACAAGAGCATAGCAGCTCTGCCTGTCGTCGGGAATAACCCTGACAACCCAGGGTATGTTTGTCTCGGTGAATGTGGGATCAGGGTTGCCGGTATTTACATTCGCAATCTCGCATTTGAGCGTTGCCCTTATTGCAATATGCGAAACATTGTCATCGATTGAACCCATCCATGCCCATACCTTTTCGTCATCCATTTTGACAACTTCATTGGCGGCAGCCCCCCACAAACCAGCATCATTGTGGATCATCAGTTTGAACGGGAGTCCTTTGTATCCGCCTTTTTTGTTTGCTTCCTCAATTGCCAGTTGAGCTCCCTGCAGCATCTGCTTACCCATGTCCATCAGAACAGTCCCTTCCATCGGACCGAGGAATCCAATCCTCACCTCTTTAAGATCTGTCGGCTCCGGCTTTTCCCGGCCGGCACCGTAGAACTGAACAGGTTCAAGGAAGTGGTATTTATAAGCTTTCTGATACTTGTCATAAGCAACCAGCTCATCAGGGATGTTGCCGTAATTTGTTTTCTTTTCCTGGCCCTTTATTGAAAGTGCCGGGAAAACGCAAATCAGGATGGCCAATTCAAGAAACCTGAGCTTATAGTTCATTTTGTCAATTATTTTAATTTACAAAGGGCGTACGCCTCGATTTCAACAAGGAGCGTTTCCCAGCAGAGTCTTGCCTGTATTCCGGTGCTTGCGGGCAGAGGATCGAGGTTAAGCCAGCTGAAAAAAGTGGTGCGTATCTTATTGAATTCAGCATAGTCTCTCTCGATGTCGCGAAGGTAGTTTGTAGTTCTCACAACATCGTGCCATGTCATCTCCTCAGCTGCAAGAAGATTTGTTATGTTACGGTAGGTCCTCCAGAGTTGAGCGCCAAAATTGCCTGTATGCTCGGTTTTTCCTTCCTCATTAACGCTGGCGGTTCCTGAGATCAGCAGGATTTTGTATCCTCCAAATTCGAGCTTTAGCGCCCTGGAGAAGGAGGAAGGTTTTTGGTAATTGTAAGCTTCATTGATTATCTGTGGTGCATGAACGGAAACTTTCTCTACTGGTGGTCTGTCCTTATGAATTTCAGGAAATTTATACCCGGCAATCTCGTTCATGTCGGTAAGAATGCCAAGCTTCTGCATTTCTGCACGTTCACCTTCCGATAATTTTGAAAGGTCAATAAGAATCTGAGGTTTGTCCATTTTGTTGATTGTACGTTAATTCGATTTTTATGTTGTTTTATTATTCACTCTTCATTATTCACTCGTCATTATTCACTTTCATTATTCACTATTTCATCAGTTCACCCCTGCACACACCCTGTGATGTAGCCACCCACAACTGATCCTTATCGGCATCGACTCCAATAATAAAGTTATGCGAGATTGAAGGTGAAAGGGGAATCTCTTTCCTGTTCTGCCCGCTTGTTATTATTGCCATGCCGTTACTGTTGTTATCATTTTTTTTATAGGTTACCCATGTCTTTCCATCAGTGGTGCTGAGCCCGTTATCGCTGCAGACAAATGCCACTCTTCCTTCAGCCCGCAGGAAATTGATAAAGTTGCTGGCAAGGCCGCTGTCGTGGTTAAAATACCCTTTCCAGTTTTTGCCGTCGTAGCTGCTCATTCCGAAATATGTTGATACCCATAATATTCCGTCAGCCCACGATGTTGCAGTTGTTATATCATGAACTAACCCATCGTCGGGTTGAAGGTCTATTTCCATGAATCCGTCCGGGTCAGTGTAATCCCTGAACTGCTTTGTCTCCTTGTTATACTCAATAACTCCGCCACCCCATGCTGCAATGAAGATCTTGCCGTCACCTGCTGAGAGGGCATATGTCCAGGGCTCGTGCATTGGCGCATTCTGCTCGGTGAATATCTCCCATTCCTTCCTGAAGGTGTCATAATGACCTGCGCCACCTGCCGTCGCAACCCAGATATCCTTGCCGTCGCATACAACATTGTAAACCAGATCGTTGGGCATGCCGCTGTTAAACTGGGTGAAGGTTTCGAACCTGCCTCCCGACCAGCGGGTGAGACCCCCGAATGTTCCTAGCCATACCTCTCCGGTGAGTTTGTTAACATCAATCGAAACTACTGCATTATGACCCAGCCCGTCTTTGGTGGTGAAGCTTGTCCATTTGCCGTCCTGGTAAACAGCAAGACCGTCGTGAGTTCCGGCCAGCACCCTGTCGCCATCTATCCTCACTGTATAAACCTTATCGGAGGGAAGCCCGTCTTTTGTCGTGAAGGTTTTCCAATTACTGTAAACGGGCATGCCATTCGCCTCTTTTATCGACGTTGTTCCTGGAATTTCAGCAGAAGAGTCGCCTGCATCTTTAATGGAAGAGGATTCTTTCACAGCTTCCACTCCTGTCGGCCCGCCAGTTTTTCCGGCAAGTACCAGGGCTGCGCCAATAACGACAATGCCGCTGATGATATACAGTAAGAACCTGTATGTGCGTTTATTTATCGATTTTTGCATGGGATGTATCTTCTTTTAATTTCCACTTTTCACTTTTCACTTTTCACTTTTCACTGTTGACTGTTCACCTTCATATTCAGGATCCCTCAAGGCTTTCAGGTAATCAATAAGCTCATTGAGCTCGGTTTTTGTGAGATCGTTAACTGCGCCATGCTGCTCAGTTTTTCCGTAGATGGTCCATATCTCCTCAAGTGTTGCTGCTCTTCCGTCATGAAGGTATGGCGCCGATGCAAAAATATTATTGAGATGGGGCACATCGAATAGTATCGAATCGTCAGTTACTGCAAGTGTTCCGACATCAACCATCTGCCTGTTCGTGAAATAAGGAGCGGGGTGGCAGGTTACGCACCTGTTGATCGATGGTATTTCATTTCCTTTCTTGTCGTGCGTCCTTTCATAGATCTCTTTGCCCCTGAGCTGCGATTGCGTCAGTTTGCCATTTGGATTGTACATGAGGTTGGGCGGATTTGGAATTCCTGATAAGATGTAAGCCGTTATGGCATCAAGCTCTTCATAATCAAAAGGTTCAGTTCTTGTCAGAACAGTTGAGAATCTCAGTCCATCCTGCTTGTACACAGACTGATTCTTTCCATTCCACTTGAATGGCGCCGTATGGCTTATGTTCCTGAGACTCTGAGTATTGGTTACATTACGGCCCATGTCCTTGCTGGCCATGTTGTAAACCAGTCCGTCCTCGTGCGTATCAGGGTGGCATGTATAGCAGCTGTACTGGTTCTGAAAAGTGTGGCCGGCGTTGTTTAGCAAGCGTCTTCCTTTCCGCATCACTGTCAGCCTGCCCGGACCGCCAAGGTCGATTGTTTTCACCGTTGCCAGGCTGTCGGTACTGATGACAGATACCCTGTCTTCGAGCATCTCGGCGACATAAAGGAACTTGCCGTCTGCTGAAATGCTGATGCCTTTCGGATCGGCTCCCGTATGGATGCGCTTCATTACGAAACGGCTGCTCAAACCAAGATTGTTGGCATACTCTGCAAGGATGTTTTCGGGTGTGTTCCCAATAATTTTCCTTATTGAATCTATGCTAAGCACCGAAATGCAATCTACTCCCGAGCTTGAAACGAATGCCTTTTTACCGTCCGTTGAAATGGCAATGCCGAACGGATCAGGATAAAATGAATTAGGCTCATCGATAAGAAGCTGTATGACCCTGTCGTTATTCTTCCTGTCGATAATTCCTATGCCATGATTCATCATGAATCCTCTTTCAACCTGAATGTTGGGCACCAGGTTCTTTGGTCTGATCATTGTGAAAATTGCCAGGTCGCCTTCGGGAGTGAAAGCAATGTTTTCAATCAGGTAGGCGGCATTTATATTTTTATGTTCCGATACCACCTGGGCTGAAGCATCCAGCGCAGTGATCTCGGATACTACCGGTGCGCCGTAAGGAACACTTTGTGCCCGCCTGCTCGACACATACGCAATCTGGCCGTCAGGCGAAATTTTTATTCCTGTAGGATTGATGCCGGCGGGAAGCCTCTTGATCTCCTCCCCCGACTGAAGATCGATCACCGAGATATCTCCTGCGAATGAATTGGCAACATAAAGGTACCTTCCCGGCTTGTCTATGGCAACTCCGGCCGGACCGTTTCCTGTGAGAAGAGTATCTGCTAGCTGCATGGTGGCCAGATCTACGACACTGATGTTGTCGGCCCATTGATTGCTGACATAACAATACTTTCCTTCAGCATCGATTACCGCGCTGTGCGGGTGGTTTCCCACTTTAATTTTCCTTGTCACCTTACCACTTTCAGGATCAGCCTCGAGGAGCATGCACCGGTCCTGTGCAACTACATATATTTTATTATTGATTCCCGAGGCAGCCAGGTTTATGGGGGATAAGTAATCCGCTTCAAGGAATTTTGAAAGCGCGTTTCTTTTTACGTATAGATGGCATGAAGCGCAGTTCAGCGGGTGATCGGTGGTGGCAGTGTAATAGTCGACATGCTTCCTTGCCCATTTGTGAACCGGAACTGCTGTGATGAGAACGGCAAACAGAACGATGCCCGGGAACATATATTTTTTTGAAGGCTTCTGCATATTATTCCAGTTCGACTGTTTTTTCCTCAATCTTATTTAAAACGACAGGTATTATCACCGCGTCTTTTCTTACTGCCGCCGGTATCCTGTTTTCAGGTGTTGTAACAGGGTCTTCGTGGCAGCCAACACATCCCCTGCGTTCATTTGGCCTGAGTGACATCCAGTCGCACATTTTTATTATTTTCCCATTTTCGTCGAGCGTGGCGATCCTGAAGGGTTTATCCGCCAGAATCTTTAAGTAAAAGGAACCGTCCGGTTCAGGTTCAACTTTCCCATAAGAAGATTCAAGACCCAGTATCTCAACTTTTTGTGCAACAGGCTGATGCTGGCCATCAAATAAGGGTAGTTTCATGTCCTGGCACATTATTAGCCCGGTTTTTACAAGGCTATCCACTTCACTCGGAAGCTTTCTTGGCATGCTCTGCGGTGCAATTGCCACCGCTTCAAGCATGTCGTAATCATGGTTTTCCTGCAGCAGGACTGAAGTGCCTTTTTCAGGATCGATCGCGAACAGCCTGTATGTTTCACCCGGCGAATTCCTGTAACATGCCAGTATTTTTCCTTCTGATCCCCTGTTGACTGAAATGAAATCACCTTCCAGGCCTTTGGCGCATATTGTTGTTCCATTGAATGGATTGGCATAGCTGACTGCTGTCAGCTGCGACCTGTCGCTCCCGGTATTTTCAGTGAAGATTATTTTTCCGCCGGGTGTCTCGATGGCCCTGCCTCCCGTAAGCTCACCTTTCCTTTCATAAAATAACTCAGCTTTTGTGCCGTCAGGACGCAGGACGATCAGCTCGGCCTCTCTTTTTTCAGGGTAGTTTTGGGCGCATTTTGCAAGTATGCGGCCATCTGCCAGCACGGTTGATGCGTACCAGGCAGCAGGGTTGAATGTGATCCTTTCGCACGATGAACCATCTGTATTGCACCTGAACAGCGAAAATTCCGACTTTAGGCTGTCGCCGGGGATTGCCTGGCTGAATACTATTTTTGATCCGGGCAGATATGCCGGGAAAAGGCAGTTATTGGTGGAATTCGCAATCTTTCTTATTTTCCGGTTGCGGAGATTCATCTCCCAGATCTGCCATGGGTCCTGCTCATTTCTTCGTGCTGCAAAAACCATTGAGCGGCCATCGAATGCCAATGAAGGAGAGCAGGCAGAAAAAAAATCGGTCGTGAGAATTTTTACCGGTTTATCCGGCTTATCAGGATTGATAATGGCAATCTTCAGGGGTCCTGAATGAAGAAGAGAATCAGTGCATCTCATGTCCCCGGCCTTCCCCATGACGAGAATGATCCCCCCCTTGTTTTTGTGGCAGGAAGATGATATAATTAAAATGAACAGGAAAAAGACCAGCTTTATGAGTTTATTTCTCATTAAGGGAAAAGTTATTTTGGTTCAGTGACGGTAAGTATCTGGTTGCTTTTTACATTATCCAGCAACTGGGTCTTCCCCGATGGCCATTTTATCTCTATGCTTTCAACGTTTGTATTCTTTCCAAGACCGAAATGAAGCCTGTGGTCTCCTTGTGAAAGATACCCTGTTGTGCTTCTTTTTTGTGCGATCTGGAGCTTTCCGCCTGACATGACTCTGACTCTTGCCCCCACAGCATCGCGGTTGCTTATTGTTCCTTTAAGATCGAGCAGCAGCCAGTTATTCTGATTTCCTTTGTTATTACGGAGCAGGATACACCTGTCGTTCAGGTTGGTTACAAAAAGATCAAGGTCTCCATCGTTATCGTAATCACCCGGACACGATCCTCTTCCAACGAACTCCTGGTTAAAGTAATGACCCAGGTTGAGGGATATATCGGTGAACTTCCCTGTTCCGTCGTTCTGGAAAATCTGAGACTCCTGGCCATAAAGATGTTTTAGGGCGCCGTTTGTCTTTGTTATATCGGCATCTCCGTCGTTGTCGTAGTCAAAGAACGATGATGACCAGCCTACAAACTGTGCTGCTGCCATAGATATGCCTGAAGGTATTCCCTCATCAGAAAAAAGACCATTGCCGCGGTTCTGATAAAGGGAACAGTAAGTATCGTCAGAGACGAACATGTCGAGAAGACCATCACCTGTATAATCTGCAAAATCTACAGACATGCTAACAGCAGCTTCTCCTCCCTGGCTGAAAGCTGTTCCAGACATAACACCCCTGTTCACGAATCCTTTTCCTTTCTCATTATGCCATAAATAGTTGAGAGTGTGATCATTGGCAACATAGACATCGACAAATCCGTCTTCGTCAATATCTGCCACACCAACGCCCATCGCCCTTCCGTCAAGATCGGTGATCCCCATTTTTTCAGTCACATCCTCGAATGTGCCGTCTCCATTGTTATGATAGAGGACATCTTTCTGGGCGTCATAGGCCATTGGGCCCGGAAAACCATCGGGAGCATAAAAATACTTGTAAGAAGGATCGAAGTAAAGGTAATTGCCGACATAAAGATCCAGGAAGCTGTCGTTATCATAGTCGAACCAGGCAGCTCCGGCAGTACATTCATCACCTCCACCGACGCCTGCTTTTGCCGTAACATCGGTAAAAGTTCCGTTTCCGTTATTTCGAAAAAGTTCATTTGGACCATAATTGCTTATAAAGAGATCGGGGTAACCGTCATTGTTGAAATCGCCCACGCTGACCCCCATTCCATAACCATGCCCTTCAAGCCCTGATTTTCTGGTAACATCTTCGAAGGTGCCGTTCTGCAGGTTGCGATAAAGCCTGTTGCCTGAAGGTGTGGTTGGTTTTTCTCCTTTGCTGAAACCGTCAACCCATTTGCCATTGCAAAAGAATACATCCTGGTAGCCGTCCTGGTCATAGTCGATCAGCGCTGCACCGCCGCCAACAGATTCAATGATGTTATCCAGTTCGCTGTCGCCGATAGTGTGGACAAAATCCAATCCGGCTTCGCGGCTGATTTCCTGGAAAAAATCATTATTGGCAGGAAGAAGGGTCGCGACTTGTTTTTTCTCCTGTGTTCCACATCCTGGCAAAAGGAAGAATAAAAACAGGTATTGAAGAACCTTCAGGTCAGATCGGGTTTTCTTCATGTTTAATATGGTATGAATTAAAGAGGTCGAAATAAATTCATATTGATGCAATAATCTTAAACAGTTCTAATTTAAGAACCGGTAATTAATTGAGTGTTAAAATGAAATTAAAATGAGATTAAAGACCTCCTGATAGATAAGCGATTGCGATCATGAACGCATTGGTAATTCAATATTAACCATTGTCCCCTGATTGACGACAGAATCCATCCTGATTTTACCCTTATGATTCCTGATGATCTGGTGAACCAGGGTCAGTCCGATGCCTGTCCCGGGAAAAGTTATTGAATTTGATGCCCGGTAGAATGGCTCAAACACTTTTTTAAGCTCGTCATTTGAGATGCCTATGCCTTTGTCTTTGAAGGTAATTACTACTGTTTGTTCTGAAGAGCCTATTGTGACATCGACGGTATGATCGGGGGAATATTTGCAGGCATTGTCGATAATATTTGTAAAGGCTGTTTTTAAAAGGAACTCGTCGCCGGCTACGATCATCTGGTCGGAATCAGTCAGAGAATCCTCAAGTGAAATGTTCATGTGGTGATCTTCCCTGAATTTGTGCATTTCTTCCCTGATCTGCCATAAAACCTCATCGATCCTTACGCTCGCGGTGTATTCGTTGCTTAAATCGGAATCGGCCTTTGCCATAAGGAGCAGCTTATTTGCAAGATCAATAAGAGATCTTATGTCATCGAGCACTGAGTTAAGTGCATTCCTGTATTCCTCTGATGACCGCTCTTTCATGAGAAGAACCTCTATTTGTCCATTTATCGAGGTCAGCGGGGTCCTGAGTTCGTGAGAAGCGTTGGAGATAAAGTCTTTCTGAAGCCTGAATGAAGTCTCGAGCCGCGAAAGCATGCTGTTGAAAGTTTTTGCAAGTTTTCCTATCTCATCTTTCCCGTTTCCTTCGGGAACCCTGAGGTGCATGCTCGTAATTGAGATTTCCTCAACCTTATTCACAACCTTTGAAATGGGCTTGAGCGCCCTTTCTGAAAACACCCAGCCTGCTGCAGCAAAGAGAATCAGGCTTATGATGCACATTACCAGAAGCGTGTTCTTAAGTTTACTGAGGTACTGCTCACCTTCAGTGTCAGTTGCTGCGGCCAGTACAACATACCTGTAAAGAGGGGTAGAGTAGAGGGTTCCGAGGATTTGAAAATCACCTTCCTTGTACCTGATCCGTTCAGAAAGTCTTATTCTTTCGAGGATATCGTTCTTGATCTTTATGTCCCCGAATTTATCTGTACTATATATGGTATCGTTCAGATAATCCAGAATAATGATCCTTTCGTTTGGCAGGTCCTTAGGATAATTCCAGTCTGGTACAAGCGGAAGGTTATTCTTGCCATGTTCAACGGCATCAAGCATCTGGCTGGCAATGATCCTGGCTTTGTTCCTGAGCCTGTTATAAAAATCGTCCTTTCTTAATTTTGCAGAAGAAAAATAAATAGCTGCTGCTGAAAGCACCATTATCATTCCTCCAAGCAGGAGGAACTGCAGCGTGAGTCGTGTTCTTATCTGCATTCTACTGCTCTCCGAAAATGTAGCCAAATCCTACTTTTGTATGGATCAGCTTGCTGTCAAATCCTTTGTCAATTTTTTTCCTGAGGAAGTTAACATAGACGTCAACCACATTGGTGCCAAAATCAAAACTTGCATCCCATACTTTTTCAGCAATATCATTGCGTGACAGCACCCTGCCACTGTTTCTCATAAAATACTCAAGCAGCGAAAATTCCTTGGCAGTGAGATCGATATGCTTCCCCGCCCTCCAAGCATCTTTTTTATCCAGATTAAGTTCAAGGTCTGCTGAAAACAGCTTGTTTTCCGTAGCTGAGCTTTTGCCGGATGATTTGAGCAACACCCTTACCCTTGCCAAAAGTTCCCTGAATTCGAATGGTTTTACAAGGTAGTCATTGGCGCCGCTGTCAAATCCGATGATCTTGTCGTCGGTCGTCCCAAGCGCGGAAAGCATCAGAACAGGAATATCCGGATTCGAGTTTTTCAGCTTTTTGCAAAGGTCTAATCCACTTATTCCAGGAATTATTATATCGAGTATGTAGAGGTCATACCTGTAAATCGATGCAAGCTTCTCAGCAGAGAGGCCGTCATACACGATTTCCGCTTCATACTGGTTCTCTTCGAGACCTTTTTTTATGAATGAAGCAACCTTAGGTTCATCCTCTACAATAAGTATCTTCATTATAAATGATTATCAGAATCCTGTACAACTCGGATCACGGATGAATTTGTCTTTTTCGCTCCAATGGTTGATGTTGAATAATTACCAGTTTTTACCTTGCAAAAAAACGCATTTATTACCTAAATATACAACAAAAATCCGGATTTTAATGAAGCCTTAGGAATCCGGTAAGGAATACGGGGTTGTATCACTCAGTATATCTGCATGATACATAAAGATTTCATTTTGTTCAGGCTTGTATTAAAATCTTCTTAAAAAGCCATTAAAAAATGGATAAAAAATTTGATTTTGTTAATTTTTTATTTATTATCTTTGATCCTTATTATTAATGGTGAATTACCTCATAACTAACATCTTTAATAAAAATTAACTATGCAAATTTCTACTATTGTACGGCGCCTGGCGCTGTTATTTTTGAGCATGGTGTTTTCCCTGGGTTTTGCTATTGCCCAGGAAAAAACCGTTACCGGTAAGGTTACCGCCGATCAGGAGGGGCCATTACCGGGCGTAAACGTTACAGTTCAGGGGACTACAACAGGAGTAATGACCGACGCAGGAGGTAGTTACTCATTGAAAGTCCCCGGTCCTAATGCTGTGCTGGTATTTTCGTCAATCGGTTATGTTTCTCAGAACATACCGGTAGGCAGCCAGACAACGATTGATGTTGTTTTGGTTTCAGATGTACAGGCATTGCAGGAAGTAGTTGTTACAGGTTATTCGACTCAGAGAAAAAGGGACCTTACCGGTTCTGTCGGGGTTGTGGAACCATCAAAACTCACATCAATTCCTACTGGAAACGTAACTAACCAGCTGCAGGGCCAGACTTCAGGTTTGTCCGTTGTCGGCAATGGTCAGCCGGGTGAGACGTCAAGGGTGAGAATCAGGGGATTCTCTTCATTCGAAAACAACGATCCTCTCTACATCGTTGACGGTGTTCCGACACAGGATATTTCCACCCTCAACCCGAACGATATCGAAGCACTCTCCGTGCTGAAAGACGCAGGAGCCGCTTCGGTTTATGGTTCAAGGGCATCGAATGGTGTTATAATCGTTACCACCAAGAAAGGAGGAAACGGTATAAAAGTCACATACGATATGTATTATGGAACCCAGTTCCCCGGAACAGGCACAAAGGATGTATTGGCCAATGCACACGAAATGGCTGATATCCAATGGCTTGTTTACAGGAATGACGGAACCTCAGAAACACACCCTCTTTACGGACCGTCGAGCAATGCAACACCAACGGTACCTACACTGGGAGGTCCTGAAACAGACTGGTATGCCGCCATCACACATAACGCCCCGATACAGAACCACGACTTCTCTTTTTCGGGAGGTAACGATAATGCAAAGTTCTTTGCCGGTGCAGGCATTTTCGATCAGCAGGGTATAATCCTTCATACTGATGCCAAAAGGTACACGGGAAGGTTCAATTCAGAATTCAAATTCCTGAACCAGATAGTTACTTTCGGTGAAAACTTCACTGCATCATATAATACAAGCCATGGAGTTGCAAACCTTGAAGAGGGAAGCCCCATTCAGATGGGCCCTTACAGGGAACAACCGATAATTCCTATAATGCTTACACAGGACTATCAGTATTCAGCAACATCAAGGCAATTCAAGACAGGTGAATTCGGTGGTACAGGTATGGCTCCAAGGCTTGGTAATGCTTCCAACGCTTATGCAAACCTCTTCAGGGGAAAAGACAACAACAACTGGGGTATAAGAATGATCGGAAGCGCTTTCGTGGACATAAAGATACTGCAGGGACTGAATTTCAGATCAACCCTGGGAGGAACCTGGAATAACGGTTATGGAGTAAACTACAACATGTTCACTTATGAGAATGCCGAAAACACTGCCACCTCAAACCTTAGCGAAAGTGCATACTGGGGATCCGACTGGGTGTTGACAAACACTCTGACATACAATAAAGCTTTCGGGACCAGCAGGATAAATGCTGTAGGTGGATATGAATCGGTTAAATATGGTATCGGCCGTAATGTTTCAGGTGCACGCGCCGGGTATTTTTCCGATAACGTAGACTTCAGAACCCTGAACAACGGTGCAACGCTTCAGGGCGCCAACTCTGACAACTATACTCCGACAACCCTTGTTTCACTCTTTGTAAAAGCTGACTATGCCCTGGCTGATAAGTACCTGTTCAGCGCCACAGTCCGCCGTGACGGATCATCGAGGTTCGGAGCTGATAACAGATATGGTGTATTCCCTTCATTCTCGCTGGGATGGAGAGTGGGTGAGGAGAGCTTCCTGAGCGGCCTCGGATGGCTTAATGAATTCAAAATCAGGGGATCATATGGAACCATGGGAAACCAGCTGGCTATATCTCCGATGAACGCTTTCTTCCTCTATGGCGGCGACCCGGGTAACTCATTCTATGATATAAACGGTACATTCACAGGATCTGAGCAGGGATTCCGTCTTTCCAGAATCGGAAACTCGAATGCCAAGTGGGAAACCAACATTACTACAAACATAGGTTTTGAAGCTCAGCTCTTTGACAGCAAATGGGG
This sequence comes from Chloroflexota bacterium, assembly GCA_050259395.1. Lineage (GTDB taxonomy): Bacteria > Bacteroidota > Bacteroidia > Bacteroidales > VadinHA17 > LD21. The sequence goes on along the minus strand of JBLNAO010000045.1, from coordinate 5,277 downwards.
TATAGTATTTGACTGGTATTCAAAGAAAACCAAGGATCTTCTTTTTAACCCCGAACTTCCCGGAACCTCAGGCGATGCTTCACAACCTTATATTAATATAGCATCGATGTCGAACTCAGGCGTTGACATGGAACTTACATACAAAAACATGTGGGGTGATTTCGGATTCAACGGCAGCGCGGTGTTTACTTCATATAAAAACGATATCACAGCAATTTCCGAAGGAGTAAACTTCTTTGACTGGGGTGGTTCCCGTATCGGTGGTTTTGTGAGGAATGAAGTTGGACATCCTATGTCATCATTCTTCGGATACGAGGTCCAGGGACTGTTCCAGACTGCAGCTGAAGTATCAGAAGCTGCAACACAGGACGGTGCCGAACCCGGATTCTTCAGGTATAAAGATATCGACGGCAGCGGAACCATCGATCCAAAGGACAGAACTTTCATCGGCAACCCGAACCCCAATTTCACTTATGGTCTGAATCTTGGATTCACATGGAAAAATTTCGATCTGAGCACCTTCCTGTTCGGATCACAGGGTAATGATATCTTCAACTGGAATACATGGTGGATCAACTTTTGGCCATCATTCCAGGGTGTTAAGAGCAAAGACCTGCTGAATAACAGCTGGACTGCCGACAGAACCAATGCAACCGTTCCCAAGGCATCCAACAAATCCAACTTCTCGACCAATACGGTTCCAAACAGTTATTACCTCGAGGATGGTTCTTACCTGAAGATGAAGACTCTCAGAATTGGTTATAATATCCCAGCCAGCGTTCTCGATCGTATAAATGTAGGTTCCCTGAGGGTTTACCTGCAGGCAGTCAATCCGATAACGATTACGAAGTATTCCGGACTTGATCCCGAGATCGGTGGTGAAGACCGCAACTTCGGTGTGGACTACGGTAACTATCCGAATGTCAAGCAGTTCATCTTCGGACTTAATATTGTTCTCTAATAAAAAAATGACCAAATATGAAAAGGATTAATAGTTTATGGATAACTATCCTTCTTGTACTCGGCTTAGCGGGTGCATGTAAAAGCGACTTTCTGGATATCCCTCCGAAGGGGAGCCTTGACCAGTCGGTTCTTGCAACTGAAAAAGGTGTTAACGCTCTTCTTATCGGTGCATATTCAATGCTCGACGGTGTTTCTTCTTCGTTCGGATGGGAAGCTGCTTCAACAAACTGGGTATATGGTTCAATAAGAGGTATGGAAGCCAATAAGGGTACAGACTCCGGCGACCAACCTGATATCAACCCGATTCAGACATTCTCGGAAACACCTACGAACCCCTACCTGAACGTTAAATGGAGGGAGGTATATGAGGCCATATCGAGATGCAACAACGCCATCGTTGTCGCCAACAAGGCTCTTACCGCAAACACTATCACTCAGGAGCAGGCAGACAATTTCATCAAGCAGGCCAAAGCTCTCAGGGGATGGTATCATTTTGAAGCCTGGAGAATGTGGCAGAAGATTCCTTATGTAGATGAGAATACGGTTCAGGATCAAATCTCAAACCAGGAAGATGTGTCTGACAAAATTCTTGCAGATCTGCAGGTGGGGACAACCCTTCCGGTTGATATGGGCGCTGTCGGAAGATTCAATAAAACTGTATGTGAAGTTCTTCTGGCAAAAGCCAAAATGCAGATGAAGAAAGATTATGCAGGAGCTCTTCCGCTTCTCACCAGCGCCAGGACGGGAAGCAAGGCTAATGGGGAACCAATAGGTCTTGCACCGACTTATGGCGAAATTTTTGATATCGAAAACAGAAATAAAATCGAGGCAGTATATACTGTTCAGTATTCTGTTAACGACGGATCAGGCGCAGCTAACGCAGGAGCCGGTGAAGTGCTCAACTTCCCGTATAAAGGAGGAGGCGGCTCACCGGGCGGTTGCTGTGGTTTCTTCAACCCGACCCAGGAATTCGTGAACTCATTCAGGACCTCGGGCGGCTTACCATTGCTTGACTTCTCATACAACCTGCAGCCTGTAAAGAGCGACCAGGGTCTTACTCCGACCCAGCCGTTTACACCGGATGCAGGACCGCTTGATCCTCGTCTCGACTGGACCGTTGGCAGAAGGGGCATACCTTACTGGGATTGGGGACCACACACAGGTTCTGACTGGATTCGCGACCAGACATACTCCGGTCCGTACAACCCAAAAAAACAGGTTTACAAAAAATCACAGGAAGGACAGTACACGGAAGTTGGTAACTGGACATCAGGTTATACCGCCAATGGCTACAGGATGATCCGTTTCGCGGATATTCTTCTGCTCCAGGCTGAATGCATGATTGAAACAGGCGACCTTGCTGGTGCTCTTGCAAACATTAATTTAATCAGGAACAGGGCTGCCAACAAGGACGGATTTGTTAAAAATGCAGATGGCACCAACGCAGCGAACTATGTGATTGCTCCTTATACCACCCTTGGAACCCAGGATAATGCAAGGACAATACTCCGCATGGAGAGGAAACTCGAGCTTGGTATGGAAGGTCACAGGTATTTCGACCTGCAGAGGTGGGGTATAGTTGTCACGGAACTTAACAGGGTATTGACATATGAAAAAACTATGCCATGGGGTAATGCCCTGTATGGCAGTGCCACTGTTGGTGCGGAAGATGTTAACTTCCCGATTCCTCAGCGTCAGATTGACCTTAGCAGGGGAAGCCTGGTTCAGAACAGGTAGAAATTTGTTTTCAAATATTGCAAAGTGGACTTTCATCAGAAAGTCCACTTTTTTTTATTATCTTACAGGTTTGGCTGGTAGCCTCGTACAATTCAAGATATTCCTTTATGATAAAGAAGATTGTGATCGCACTTTTAGCCGGGCTATTGGTTTCATGCTCGGACAATGAGTCATTGTTCCATGTTGTTCCATCACGCAGAACTGGTATAGAGTTCAATAATCTCATCAGCGAAACTGATTCCTTTCACGTAATGAGCTATGAATATATATATAATGGTGCAGGAGTGGGGGTGGGCGATTTCAACAATGACGGACTACCTGATCTTGTTTTTGCAGGCAACCAGGTTTCTCCGGCGGCTTATCTCAATGAAGGGAAATTCAGGTTCAGGGATATTTCAGGCAGTTTTAAGGGTTTCGACAGCAAACAATGGTTCAGCGGAGTTGCAATAGCAGATGTCAATGGCGATGGTTTACAGGATGTTTATATGACAGCCACCAGGTATGCTGACTCATCCATGTGCCGCAACAGGTTATGGATCAACGAAGGGCTGAATGAAGAAGGACTTCCTGTGTTCTGTGAGAAGGCCGAAGATTACGGAATAGCTCATGAAGGCCAGTCTGTTAACGCAGGTTTTTTCGACTATGACCGTGACGGGGATCTTGACCTCTATGTTCTGAATAATACCCTGACACAAAGGATGAATACCCAGTACAGGCCAAAGATAACAGACGGAACTGCAGGGAACAACGACAGGCTGTTCCGCAACAATGGGAACGGAAGTTTCACCGATGTCACTCTCGAAGCCGGGATAAGGTTTGAGGGCTTTGGCCTTGGACTTGCGTTCGGTGATGTGAATAAGGACGGTTACCCGGATATTTATGTATCTAACGATTATATATCAAATGACCTTCTCTATATAAATCAGAAGGACGGCACCTTCAGGAACGAAATTGCAAAGTACATGTCGTACCAGACAAAATCATCAATGGGAAACGATATGGCCGATATAAACAACGATGGTTTTCCTGACATGTATACAATGGATATGCTCCCTGAAAATTATTATAAGCAGAGGCAGACAATCAACGGGTTCAGTTATCAGTTTTATATTAATGATTATAAGTACGGTTTCGAGCACCAGTACCTCCGGAACATGCTGCATGTAAATAACGGCTTAATGGACGGGGACCTTCTGCCATTCAGTGAAGTCGGGCAGCTGGCAGGGATAAGCAAGAGCGAATGGAGCTGGTCGCCTCTGTTCGCCGATTATGACAACGATGGCGATAAGGACCTTCTTATCGCAAACGGATATCCCCGTGATATGACCGACAAAGACTGGACTAACTTCCAGGCAAAGGTTTTCGGTTCGGTCGCAACCGCTGAGCAGGTAATTGACAGCGCTCCTCATATAAAAGTTCCGAATATCGCCTTCGAGAATAAAGGTGATCTGAAATTTGAAAGGAAGAACGACTGGTTGCCTGAAATTCCTACATATTCGTACGGTGCCGCGTATGTCGATCTCGATGCTGACGGTGATCTTGATTATATCTCAAATAATATTGATGACAAGGCTTTTATCCTCAGGAACTATACTGTTGAAAAAGGGAAGGATAAAGCTCATTATCTAAGGATTAAGCTTGAAGGGGAAAAGGGAAATACAATGGCTATTGGTTCCAGGATAGAGTTATGGTCTGGTGGCAGGTACCAGCTTATTGAAAATTTCCTGTCGAGGGGTTATGCCTCGTCGGTAGATCCCGTGATCCATTTCGGCCTTGCCGCTGATAAGATTGTTGATTCTCTGAAGGTCACTTGGCCTGATGGTGACAAGATCTCAGTGAAGACTATTATCACTGCTAACAGCACCATATTATTAAAGGAAACAGAAGCAGTGGTGCAAAATGAATCGGGGAACAGGCAATCTGAAAAATTGTTGTTCATGAAAGCGGAAGGCATTATTGATTATACTCACCGGCAAGCGGATTATATCGATTTCTTCTATAATCAGAATATCATACCGCATAAGTTTTCGCAGATTGGACCCAGGACCGCACAGGGCGATATCAATGGAGACGGGCTGGAAGATCTTGTTATCGGATCCACAAACACCGAACCCACAAAAGTATACCTGAGGAAAGGAAATGGATTCAGTGAGGCAACCTTCAGGGGATTGACGGAAAAAAAGAATTTTTCTGAATCTGATCTTGCTGTTGTTGATGTGGATAATGACGGCGATAACGACGTGGTTGCATTGGCCGGCGGATATGAGGTTCCCGAGGAGCAATATGTGCACTGCCTTTATGAAAACAGGAAAGGGAGCTTTATAAGGACAGTCCTTCCCATTCCGCCGTTTCCGGCATCGGTTCTGCGAAAATGTGATTATGATCATGATGGGGATGTGGATTTTTTCATAGGTTCGAGAGTGAAGAAAGACATGTTCCCATATGCCAATCATTCCTGGATCCTCAAGAACGACAAGGGGAAGTTTTATACCGATGCCGAGTGCAGGATCGATCTCGGTATGGTTACAGATGCGGTTTGGGTGGATTATGACAACGATGGATGGGAGGACCTGATCG
>JBLNAO010000044.1:0-5247 GCA_050259395.1 Chloroflexota bacterium | reverse complement strand
TATGTAATCATTAACGTTCTGGGGCTTTCGATCGGGATAGCATGCAGCCTTCTCATAACCCTGTATATCCTTAATGAATCCACATACGACAAGTACAATGTCAAGAAGGACAGGGTTTACAGGACCATCCTTGACGGAAAGATCAGCGGCCAGGCGATCACAATCTTTGCATCACCCGCCATTATGGGGCCGACACTTGTCAAGGAATTCCCGGAGGTCGAGGATTTCTGCCGGATGTCATCAAATGGTCCGACTGCTGTTGTTTACGGCGACCAGTCTTTCATCGAAAACGATATGATCTCCGTCGATTCATCATTTTTCAACCTGTTTTCAATTCCCATTCTTAAGGGCGATGCGCGCGATGTTCTTGACGATCCTCATGAACTTGTCATCTCTCAATCGGCAGCGAATAAAATGTTCGGCAGTGAAGATCCGATGGGGAAGCAGATAAAGATAGGTACCGACACTGTAAAATTCATTGTATCGGGTGTAATGGCAGATGTGCCTGAGAAAACACATTTCAGGGCAAATATGCTCACCTCGATGATCACTTATCCAGGGCGGGCAAATAACCCGGTCTGGATGTCAAACAACCTTAGCACATACCTTCTTCTCAAACCCAATACTTCATATAAGACAGTGGAGGGCAAGTTCCATGATCTCCTGGTGAAGTATGTAGGCCCTGAAATAGAAAAGTATATGGGTATTTCAATGGATGACTTCTCGAAGCAGGGAAATACTTACAGGTTTTTTCTTCAGAACCTGCAGGACATACATCTCGATCCATCCATACAGCAGGAGTTCAAGGCGGCCATTGATCCCAAATACCTCCAGATCTTTGCCGCGGTGGCAATCCTCATTGTGCTGATTGCAGCAATCAACTTCATGAACCTCGCTACAGCCCAGGCTTCAAGGCGTTCAAAGGAAGTGGGAGTAAAGAAAGTCGGAGGATCAACACGCGGGATGCTGATTTTTCAGTTCCTGTCGGAAACATTTATGCTTACTGTTGGTGCATTGATACTTTCTGTGATAATTATCAAAGCAAGCCTCCCGTTGTTCAACAGCATGCTTGGAGTAAGTCTGACACTTGGCCTTCTTTCGGCCTGGTATGTCATCCCCGGATTGTTTGTTTTTGCTCTCCTCGTGGGTGTGCTGGCAGGAAGCTATCCGGCATTCTATCTTTCGTCGTTCAATCCTTATGAAGTTCTTAAAGGCAGCATTAAAACGACCGCAAGGACAGGTGCTTTAAGGAGGGTCCTTGTTGTTTTCCAGTTTGCCGTTTCAATACTGCTGATTATCGGAACGATGGTCATGTACCGGCAGATAAATTACATGCTTAACAAGGATGTCGGATTCGACAAGCATGATCTTGTGGTGATCGAGAGGGCACACGTTATAGGCCAGAAAATGAAAGCTTTCAAGAATGAAATCAGGCAGATCCCCGGTGTCGTAAATATTGCAGGTTCAACGGCTGTGCCCGGACGAAACAACAATAATAATGGTTATGGCATAGAGGGAAGAAGCGAAGAATCCTTCATCCTGACAACCGCCTGGGTCGATTATGATTTTCTTGACACTTACGGAATGACTCTTGCCGACGGAAGATGGTTCGATACATCATTTACATCCGATAGCACGGCATGTATTGTCAACGAAGCTGCCGTAAAGAACTTTTCAGTGCCTGAACCTCTGAAAACCAGGTTCGTGGAACCCGGCGAGAATGAACGGGCTTACCGTCCTATTCTCGGAGTGGTGAAGAATTTCAACTTCGAATCATTGCGGAACCCCATCAATCCTTACATAATGAAGGTGCAGGACAGGAATTTCTTCTGGGGCTACATTACAGTGAAGATCAGACCTGAGGACCGTGCAACAACCCTTGCTGCCATTGAAGCTAAATGGAAAGAATTTGTGCCTGATTCACCGGTTCAGTATTATTTTCTCGATGAGGATTTTGAGAAGATGTACATACAGGAACAGCAGAATGCAAAAATGGCTGTGGTCTTTTCAATACTTGCGATCTTTATAGCTTCGCTTGGACTGTTTGGACTTACTTCATACACCGTAGAACAGCGTACCAAGGAAATAGGAGTGAGAAAGGCAATGGGATCGTCGATATCGGGCATTTACGTTGAAATTTCGAAAGAGATCGTTATACTGGTTTCAGTGTCTGCCCTTATCGCCTGGCCGGTTGTTTATTTCTGGGCCGGGAAATGGCTTCAGAACTTTTATTTCAAGATCAACCCGGGTATGTTCAGTTTCATCCTGGGATTGCTCATTGCCATCGGTATTGCAGTTATTACAATAAGTTACAGGGTCCTGAAGGCTGCCAGGGTAAACCCCGCCCAGTCATTGAAATATGAATGATTATGTTCAGGAACTACCTCCTTGTCACATTCAGGAACCTGTTCAAAAACAGGATATTTACAATCATTAATATTGTTGGGCTCGGTATCGCGCTGTCAGTCTGCATAGTTGCGTTCTTCAACCATATGTTCAACTACGAATTCGACAGGAACAATGAGAATTTTGAGAACATCTACAGGGTGAATTCGTTCAGGGACATGCAGGGCAGGGAGCAGGAATATGGCTCTGTTCCTGCAACCCTGGCTCTTCAGATGAAGGCAGATATACCCGGTATTCAAAGAATTGCAAGGATTGCCAGGTCGGGATCACCTGTTAAGCTTGGCGATGAAATTTTCCCTACACAGATCTCATATGCCGATCCTGAATTCATTAACATGTTCACCTTTAAAATGATATACGGGGATAAGAATTCGCTGAGCTCACAGGGAAATGTAATTGTGAGTCAGGAAATGGCCAGGAGGATGTTTGGCAGCGAATACCCGGTGGGTAAAATGATATCTATTGTCAACGACAAAAACAAGGAGTTTACATACACTATCAGCGGCATGTTTGAAGATCTCCCGGAAAACAACAGCTTCAGGATTGATGTTCTTACCCATTTCGACAACTTTATACACATGTGGGAGGTGAACGATGCAGACTGGAAATTCATGACCACGGCGCTGTTTATTCAGATTCAGGATAAATCGTTGTTGTCAGGGATAAACGGTTCGATGAAAAAATACACTGAAGTTCAGAACAAGGCAAGGGAAGATTTTAAGATCAACAGGTGGGTGCTTGTTCCCCTGAAGGATGTCGGATCGAACTCGAGGACCACGTGGAATTCCGGACTGTACCCGTCTCTTCATCCTGCGGCGGTTGTCTCACCCCCCATAATGGCCTTATTCATACTTCTTATCGCCTGCTTCAACTTTGCCAATACTTCAATTTCCACTTTCAGTAAAAGGCTTAAGGAAATAGGACTGAGGAAAACCTTCGGAGGTCAGCGCAGGCAACTTGTGACTCAGTTCATGTTCGAGACGATAATTATATGCTTCCTCGCACTGATAGTTGCCATTGCAATAAGCCAATGGCTGGTGCCTGCATACAGCAGCCTGTGGGCGTACATGTCTATCGAATTAACTTTCACCAAATACCCGATGTTCTGGGTCTTCCTGATATTTCTGCTGGGGCTTACAGGTTTTCTGGCAGGAGTGTACCCGGCATTGTATGTCAGCCGTTTCAGCCCGGTGAGTGTTATAAGGGGAGCCTCCGGATTTAAAGGGACAAGCAAGCTTTCATCCATTCTCTTAACACTGCAGTTCACAATTTCTGTCATGGCGCTGGTTCTCGGCATCATCTTTACAAAAAACGCCCGGTTTCAGAAAACAATCGACCGGGGTTATGATAACACCAGCCTGATCGTTATGCCACTTCCTCCTGAGAATTATACATCCTTCAGGAACGAAGTTCTGTCGAACCCGATGGTTATTTCCGCAGAAGGAACACAGAATCATATCGAATGGGGAGCATCGAGGCGGCCGGTGAAGGATGAGGAGAAGCAGCTTGAGGTTGATTTTATGGATGTTGGTCCGGGTTACCCTTCAACAATGGGATTGAAGCTTGTTGAAGGCAGGCTTTTCGATGAATCGAGGGTAGGAGCTGACCGTTCGAACCGGTCTGTAATAGTAAACCGGATGCTTGTGGATGGATTCGGATGGAAGCAGGCACTCGGAAGCACCTTTACACTTTATGATACCGCAAAATACACCGTCGTTGGGGTCGTCGAAGATTTCTATACAAGCGGCATGTGGGAAAAGATAGAGCCAACAGTGCTAAGGCTTACTCCCGAAAACAGATACTATGTTATGGCAGTCAGGGGCAGGAAGGAGGATCTTCCTTCGATACTTGAATACATGAAAGTGAAATGGAAAGCACAGGGAACGAACTTTGTTTTCGGAGGAAGGCTCCAGGAAGAGTTGATGCAGGAGGAACGCGATATTAACGGCAGTATTATGAAAGTGAATATTTTTCTTGCCATTGTTGCAACACTCCTTTCACTTATCGGCATGTACAACATGGTATCGCTTGATGTCATAAAAAGGACAAAAGAGATAGGAATAAGGAAAGTTCAGGGAGCTCCTGTTCCGATTCTGATGTATATTATAAGCCGCAAGTTCCTCATTGTATTGGGGATAGCATCAGTCCTGGGGTGTGCTGGGGGTTATTTTCTTTCGTATTCTCTGATGGACAGCATATGGGATTATTTCGTCTCTATAAAAGCAGGAATGCTAATCCTGGCAGCAGCTGTACTCGCATCGGCAACAATCCTGACAATTATTTTCAGGATCTCGGCAGCTGCAATGAGGAACCCTGTCACATCTCTGAAATATGAATAATTTTACTTTTTATTATTGTTAATAAAATAACAAAAGACCCCGCCTTTCGGGCGGGGCATTTTAATGTGCGGGTGGTATATTGGATTTCATGCTGCTTAATACATCTTGTTTATCAGCTGACCGATCTCATCCCGGTTTTTCAGCGGGAATTCGAGCGACCTTCCGTCAACAGTTATAACATTCAGGCCTTTAGGGGCAAAAATACCTTTGCTGTAGAAGATCACCTCACGAATGTTTTCAAACACGATCTCAAGATTGAAGTGTGACAGCTCTTCGCTCAGTGACCTGAAATAGATCCTCTGGTTTGTAACTATAAGCTTACCGTCAATTTTTTTATTGTCCACCACCTGGTTAGTATCACCTGCTTTCAGGACAACTTCGTTTGCATTCAGTTTTACAGTCATTGCCTTTTTTGTTTTTTCTTTCTGCTATAAAGACGGGAAGGAATATTTGCTGCTGCATGAAATCAGAATAATTATTATTGTCTAATTATTTTACAATA
>JBLNAO010000043.1:0-4908 GCA_050259395.1 Chloroflexota bacterium | reverse complement strand
GATGAAGAGGAATCCTTCAGAATTAAGGATATCTTCATGATAGTTACAAACAAAGGCTGGTGGTTCATCGCCATACTATGCGTTCTTTTTTACTCTTCCGTATTCCCATTCCTTAAATATGCTTCAGACCTGATGGTGAATAAATTCGGTGTCGATCCGGAGCTTGCCGGGATCATTCCCGCCATGCTTCCTTTCGGTACAATGCTTCTCACCCCGTTATTCGGAAACTTATATGACAGGAAAGGCAAGGGCGCCACTATTATGATACTCGGTGCTGTACTGCTCATTTTTGTTCATGCCATGTTCTCGATCCCCTTCCTCAGGCAGACTCCGGTTGCAATATTCCTGATAATTGTGCTTGGAATTGGTTTTTCTCTTGTACCATCAGCAATGTGGCCTTCAGTTCCAAAGATTATCCCGGAAAAACAGCTCGGCTCTGCATATGCTCTCATATTCTGGGTGCAGAACTGGGGTTTAATGGGAGTTCCGGCACTTATAGGCTGGGTGCTCGATAAATATTGCAAAACAGGCACTCACATAGTTGATGGAGCCCAGGTACCAAGTTATGATTACACTATCCCCATGATGATTTTTACAGGTTTCGGGCTGCTGGCTCTTGTTTTTGCGCTTCTTCTTAAAGCCGAAGATAAAAAGAAGGGATACGGACTGGAATTGCCCAATATCAAAAAATAGATTTATTTAGTCTTGGTGTCCTGGAGTCTTGGAGTCAAAAACTAAGACTCCAAGACCCCAAGACTCCAAGACCTCAGGACACCACACCATGAATACCAACGAATTCGAAAAAGCAAAGCCGATAACTCTGAGTGAGTCTGTAGAATATTCTGCAGGAGGCATTGTCAGCAAGACAGTCCTCAAGAGGGAAACTGGTAATATCTCGGTCTTTTCATTTGACAAGAACGAAGGACTTACGGAGCACACTTCACCCTTCGATGCAGTAATCGTCGGGATCGATGGCAGGGGTGAGGTAACTATCGGGGGCGCTCCGAACACTGTTGAAGCAGGTCAGCTTATCATAATGCCCAGAAATATTCCTCATGCGGTTACAGCAGTGGAAAAATTCAAGATGATGCTGATCATGATAAGAAGCAAAGAATAAGCAGTCCGGAGAAGCCGGACCTCTATGCCATTTTTATCAGGATGGCTTTGATTGTGTCGGTTACATCCTCTTCTTCATCCACACATCTTTCGAGAATCTCGAGGATCTTGTTATTCTTAAGGAGCTCCTTAACATCATTCTCTTTTTCAAAGAGGTTGGAAGCTCCCTGGAAGTAAACTTCATCAGCTTTGTGCTCGATGTCAGTTACCCTGTCACAGGCTGCAGCTATCTTGTCTTTGTGCTTCACAGGATCCTTGAGACAATGAATCGCTGTCTCTATTTCCCTGGCTGCAAGGTAGATCATATCTGCCATCTCACGGTAACCATGAATGAGGTTTTTGGGCTTGTACAGGCAGATCCTTCTGCTCACACCATTAATTGAATCGAGTACGTCGTCTATATGTGCTGTAAGTTCATGTATATCTTCGCGGTCGAAAGGGGTAATGAAGGACTTGTTAAGCTGTTCATAAGTCTTATCTGTTATTTCATCGCCGATATGCTCCAGCTCCTTTATCTCCTTGTTAATCCTTTCATGTGCTTCAGCATCGTTGGTAGCAATGAGATCCTTTAAAAGTGCTGATGCTTTAACCATGTTATCCACACCGTTTTCAAAAAGCGGAAAGAATGAATGATCTTTTGGAACAAGAAGCTTCAATATTTTGTCGATATTCATAATTCTGATCTACAAGTTACTTTTTGTACTTATTATTGACTTCACAAATCTGGTTTAGAAGACTTCGAGCTTTCGGGCTAAGCCATTTTTATCAGGATGGCTTTAAGAGTATCAGTCACATCTTCCTCCTCATCCACGCATCTCTCGAGAAGTTCAAGAAGCTTATTGGTGATGAGTATCTCTTTCGGATTCTCTTCTTTCTCAAAAAGTTCTGACACTCCTTTAAAGTAAAGCTCATCAGCTTCATGCTCCAGTATGGTCACCCTGTCGCATGAATCACTTATCTTTGATTTGTTGCCGGCAGGATCCTTCAGGCACAATATTGCTGACTCGAGTTCGATTGCCCCTTTGTATATAACCTCTGCCATTTCCCTGTAGATGGGCAGGATTTTTCCCGGTTTGTAAAGACATATTCTCCTTCCGATCCCGTTTATTGTGTCCACCACATCGTCGATATGAGCTGTCAGTTCATGAATATCTTCACGATCGAAAGGAGTAATGAACGATTTGTTCAGCTGTACATAGGTTTTGTTAGTGATAATATCTCCTGCATGTTCTACATCCCTGATCTCTTTATAAACTTTTTCATGTAAGGAAGGATCGTCTGTAACCATCAGCTCTTTAAGAAGCTCGGTCGCTCTGACAAGATTCTTTGCATCACTTTCGAAAAGCGGAAAGAAGGAATGGTCCTTCGGCACAAATACCTTCAGAATACTGTCTATATTCATTGATGAGAGCTTTAGGTAATATTTATAAAATGAAGAAGATAAAAGATCAGTGCTCCGATGATTCCTGAGACAGGAATTGTCAGTATCCATGACCAGAATATGCTTCTTGTCACTCCCCATTTAACTGCCGATACCCCTTTCCGGGCGCCGGCTCCGATGATAGCGCCTGTTATGGTGTGTGTCGTGCTTACCGGGATACCAAAGTGAGTCGCTCCGAACAGGGTCAGGGCTCCTGCAGTTTCCGCACAAAAACCTTCAAAAGGTTTCAGTTTGGTGATTTTTTGACCCATGGTTTTAACAATCCTCCATCCTCCGGTGAGTGTTCCGAGGGCAATGGCAGTCTGGCACGACAATACAATCCACATTGCAATGGAGTCTTCGGTAGTTGAATAGCCAGTAACAATGAGTGCGACCCAAATAATACCCATTGATTTCTGTGCGTCGTTCCCACCGTGGCCCAGACTGAATGCTGCGGCAGAAAGCAACTGTAACCTCCGGAAATATTTATCTACCCCTAATGGTGATTGCTTCCGCACCAGAAAAATAACGAGTGCAGAGATCAGGAATGACATAAGCATTCCAATTAAAGGAGCGATGAAGATAAAAGCAACGATTTTAACGACTCCGGCAACCACTACTGAATTCCATCCGGCACTTGCAACTGCTGCTCCTACAAGTCCGCCCACAAGTGTATGCGAGGAACTCGAGGGAAGTCCCAACCACCAGGTGAAAAGATTCCAGAAGATTGCTGCAACAAGGGCAGCAGCGATTACATTAAGATTAATCACTTCAGGATTGACAACACCTTTTCCTATTGTAGTTGCTACCTTAAGAGGGAAGACAGTGAAAGCTATAAAATTAAAAAATGCAGCCATGCTGACAGCTGCGACAGGTGAAAGCACCTTTGTTGAAACGATGGTGGCTATGGAATTTGCAGAATCGTGAAAACCATTGATGAAGTCAAAAACCAGAACTAGCGAAATAACAATGATCAAAAAAGTCATCAGGTTTCTTAAATTAACTCGCCAAAATTAAACGAAAATTGATCAATACCGCCAATTTATTGGCAAAACTTTGTCAATCATGTATTTTGAGTTTACAATTGGCTTTATACAAGAGAATTATCATTGTTTTTAATTTCAAATTGTGCTAATTTTATACAATATTCTATTAACAAATTTTAAAAAAAAGAAATATATGAGCGACATACGCAAGCTGGAACCTAAACAGGTATGGAATTTCTTCTATGAGATCACTCAGATTCCCCGTCCTTCCAAGAAGGAACAAAGGATAATTGAATATATGAGCGATTTCGGAAGGAAACACAATCTCGAAACAATGGTTGACGAAACCGGGAATGTCATTATCCGGAAACCTGCCACAAAGGGTATGGAGAAAAGGAAAGGGGTCATTCTTCAAACTCATCTCGACATGGTTCCCCAGAAGAACAGCGATAAAAAACACGATTTTGAAAAAGATCCTATCGAAGCCATGGTTGACGGCGAATGGGTAAAGGCCAATGGCACAACCCTGGGATCGGATAACGGCATCGGTGTTGCTGCAACAATGGCTGTACTCGCATCGAAAGATCTGTCGCATGGGCCTGTCGAAGCATTATTCACAATTGATGAAGAAACCGGCATGACGGGCGTATTCGGACTTAAAGGAGGGCTGTTGAAAGGTGAGATATTACTTAATCTCGATTCTGAGGATGAGAATGAACTGTGTGTGGGATGTGCAGGCGGAATTGATGTCAGTGCCGTAAAACAATATGCTGTGGAAAAGACGCCTGCAGGTATGGCAGCATACAGGGTTTCTGCGAAAGGTCTCAGGGGAGGCCATTCCGGTGTTGATATCGCGCTCGGAAGAGCCAATTCGAATAAGCTTATGTTCAGGTTCCTCATGCAGGCTGAATCAGATTTCGGAATCCGTGTTGCAGAAGCAGGAGGCGGTGACCTGCGAAATGCAATCCCGAGGGAATCATATTCGGTCATACTCGTACCCGAAGGCAGATCTACGGATTTTGACGCATTTGTAAAGAACTACAACAAGATATATAAGGCTGAATATTCGGATACCGAGCCGGATCTGCTTTTTGCATGCGAGAAAACTGCAGCGCCGGGAACGGTAATGAATAAAGATGATCAGTTTAAAATCATCCGTTCAGTTTTTGTCTGTCCGAATGAGGTGATAAGAATGAGCCAGTCCATAAAGGGGCTTGTCGAAACTTCAAATAACCTTGCAATCGTGAAGATAAAGGATGGAAAATTTGAAGCTCATTGCCTCACGAGAAGCTCGGTCGATTCAGCCAAGGAGGCAGCAGCATGGAACATAGCAGCTGCATTCCAGCTTATTGGGGCGGATGTAAAACTCACAGGCGGATATCCCGG
>JBLNAO010000042.1:0-4036 GCA_050259395.1 Chloroflexota bacterium | reverse complement strand
GGTATGAATACAGAAGCCATTACAAGCGTTATTGAAACAATCGCAACAGAGATCTCGCTCATTGCATCGACGGAGGCTTTAAATGCATTCGGGTATCCCTGGTCAAGCTTGGCATGAACTGCCTCAACCACCACAATGGCATCGTCGACAACAATTCCGATTGCGAGGAGCAATGCAAAAAGAGTGAGGAGGTTAATGCTGAAACCGAAGATGTAAAGGAAGAAGAAGGTTCCGACTATTGCCACAGGGACTGATATGGCAGGGATGAGCGTTGACCTGAAATCCTGCAGGAAAATGTACACCACAATAAAAACCAGGACGAAGGCTTCAAGCAATGTCCTGATTATCTTCTCTATTGATTCATCGAGAAAAATGTTGGCATTGACCAGGTGGGTATAGTGGATTCCCTCGGGAAAGGATTCTGCAGCCTTATCCAGAACTTTCAGGGATTCGCTTATAACATCGCGGGCATTTGAACCTGCAGTCTGGCTGATGGCGATGTTTGTAGCCGCGAGACCGTTGACCCTTACATCGCTGCTATATGATAATGATCCCAGCTCCACTCTTGCAACATCTTTGAGCCTCAGTAGTCGACCGTTATCATCAGCCTTGAGTATCACATCCTCAAACTCCCGGGCAGTCTTCAGTTTTCCGGTGTACCTTATTACATACTGAAAACTCTGGTCTCCCTGTTCGCCGAAGCTTCCCGGAGCAGCCTCGATATTCTGTTCATTCAGGGCGGCTACAACATCGGATGGGACCAGTCCGTAAGTTGCCATCTGTTCCGGCTTCATCCAGATTCGCATAGAGTATATCATCTGGCCGAAAGAGTTGGCATTCCCCACGCCCTGGACCCTTCTTATCTTGGGAAGGATGTTGATGTCGACATAATTCTGAAGGAAAAGCTGGTCGTATTCAGGCTTCTCGCTGTAGATTGCCGTGATCAGGAGGTTGCCGCCCTGCTGTTTTCTCACCTGCACACCTGCCCTCGTAACCTCGGCAGGCAGTATTCCCGAAGCTGAAGAAACCCTGTTCTGCACCTCGACGGCGGCCATGTCGGGGTCTTTCCCGACCCTGAAATAGACATTGATCGATGCGCCACCATTGTTTGTTGCACTCGAAGTCATATAGGTCATTCCCTCCACCCCGTTGATCTGCTCCTCGAGCGGGATTATTACGCTGTTCATAACCACCTCAGCGTTTGCCCCGGGGTAGCCTGTGTTGACGCTCACTGTCGGTGGTGCAATGTCGGGGTATTGTTCGATGGGTAAACCTACAAGCCCAAGGATTCCCAGCATGAAAATAATTACAGAGATAACAGTGCTGAGAACGGGACGTTCTATGAATTTGTTGATCATCTTCTAAAGTCTTGATAATACCTGCACTGTATCTTTCGGAATTATTTCAGTTCCATCCCTCAGGGAGTTTATCCCTTCTATCACAATCCGGTCCCCGGCGGAAAGACCTTCAGTAACAAGAAAATGTTTGCCGTCATCGCTCGGCACCGCATTGAAAGGCTTTGATGCCACCTTGTTATCTTCTCCAACGGTGTAAACGAATTTCTTATCCTGCAGCTCGTAGGTTGCACTCTGGGGAATGATGTAAACGCTGTCTTTTACCTCGGGTATGCGGACAGTTGCACTTGAACCGCTCCGAATAAGGCCCTGGTTGTTGGGAAAAACAGCTTTGAAGGTTGCAGCCCCTGTCTGTGTGGAGATGAGGCCGCTTGCCATTTCAACCTTCCCTTTTTCAGGATACTCGGCTGAATTGGCAAGGATCAGAGTGGCCGGAGGAATATTCTTTATCTTTTCATCAAGACTTACACCCGGTGAATGTGAAAGGAAATCAAGAAGTTGTTTTTCATTCCAGGAGAAATAGGCAAAAATGTTGCTGATGTCGGAAAGAGTTGTAAGCGGTTCCTGCATGCTGGTGCTGACCAGGGCGCCTGTCTTGTAAGGGATCATGCCTATGATACCATCATCAGGGCTCCGTATATCCGTGTAAGCAAGATTTGTCCGGGCATTTACGAGTTCGGCTTTTGCCTGCTCGAGCGCTGCTTTACTTTGTTCAAGTTTAAGTTCTGCCGATTTCAGCCTGTAGTCGCTGACGATATCCTTCTCTACAAGTGGTTTAACCTTCTCGATCTCCAGGGCTGAAGTGTTGACTTCAGCCTGCGCCCTGTTTATGCTTGCCTGTGCGGTGTTGACCTGCTGTTCGTACATCGGATTGAGGATCCTGAACAACAACTGCCCTTTTCTTACATGATCACCCTCATTTACGAGTATCTGCCTGATGTACCCGCTGATCATGGGCCTGATCTCGATAACCTGCTGGCCCTCGATTGTTGCAGGAAAATCCTGGTGTATCGTAACTTTTTGTGGAGAAACAGCCGTGACTGCATATTCCCGTGGAGCATTCGGAGGAGGCCCTCCTGCCTTTTCACTTTTGCAGGAAATGAAAAATATTGCGATAAAAATAACAGGAAGAACAATTCTCATTTTACTGATTTATTGAATGTTGTTTTTCTAACAAACAAAAATCAGAATGTTCTGTTTACCTCAACTTTTAATTTTGACTATCAGTCCTTCATACATATTAATATGTGGCAATAATAATATAGATACAAGGGATGCCTTGTCTCCACATATTTTAATCTCTGCATGCCTTGTTTTACCTTGTCTCTACAGAAAGTTCTTATCGAGGAATTCCTGGAATTTCTCCCTGTATTGATCGCCGACAGGTATGTATTCTTTCCCGAAAATGATCCTGCTTCGCTCGATTGTCTCGATTCTTTCGAGATTGACAATGAATGAGCGGTGAACCCTCATGAATTTTTCTACGGGAAGCTTCGATTCGAGGATTTTCAGGGATGTAAGTGAAAGTACAGGTTTGGGATTATTATGAAGGTATACCTTTACATAATCCTTAAGTCCCTCTATATAAAGGATATCATTGAAACTGATCCTCCTGATCTTGTAGTCTGATTTGAGAAACAGGAACTGGTTATTCGCTTCAATATTTGCCGTAGCATGATGTTCAAGGCTTATCAGCTTACGTGCTTTATTTACTGCCACAAGAAATTCTTCATAGCTGAAAGGTTTCATCAGGTAATCCACAGCTTCGAGCTTATAACCTTGCAAAGCATATTTTTCATAAGCTGTGGTGAAGACCACCTTTGGTCCCTTTTCCATCACCCTGGCAAATTCTATTCCCGAAAGGTCAGGCATATGGATGTCGAGAAAGACCAGGTCGACATGGTTTGAAGAGACGAATTCCGAGGCATCGAGCGGATTGTCAAACCTTCCGGCAAGATTCAGTCCCGGAGTTTTTTCAATATAACCGGCAACCAGCGCAAGAGCAAGCGGTTCATCGTCAACGGCTATTGTATCGATAACCATCAGGTCACTTTTATTTGCAGAATAACTTCGAATTCATCATTTCCCCTGTTAATCGTCAGAGTGTGACTGCCGGGGAAAAGCAGGTTCAGACGCTTACGTATATTCTCCAGGCCTATTCCCGGCTGGTCATCTTCGGTGTGTCCGGCAACAATGCTGTTGGTGCACCTGAAATCTATTTTCCCGTCTGTGGCAAACAAAACGATGTCTATGAATGAATTGTTCCTGTAAGAAATTCCGTGCTTAAAGGAATTTTCAATAAAAGGAATAAAAAGTAACGGCGGAATGCTGACATCATCGTAGGTGTCTGGAAAATTAACCTTCAGGCTTACCTTATCGCTCATTCTGAGCTTCATAAGATCTATGTAGTTCCTCATGAAGTCAATTTCATTGCTCAGTTTCGTGTTCCCATGTTCCGATTCATACAACAGGTAGCGCATCAGCTTCGACAGCTTCAGGACTGCCTTTTGCGAATCTTCTGCATTAATACCGATCAGTGAATAAATATTATTAAGGGTATTGAAGAAAAAATGGGGGCTGATCTGGTTTTTCAGGAAGGCAAGCTCCGCATTGAGCTTCGCCTTTTCCATCTCTTCCTGCATTTTTTCAATCTTAGACTGCCGCTCAAGCAGCCTGAGCCC
>JBLNAO010000041.1:0-13610 GCA_050259395.1 Chloroflexota bacterium | reverse complement strand
GTTGTCCTGCAGCAAATTCATGACTCTTTTCTTTCTACTCAACCTTCCCAGGATTAAATAAATGGTTGAATGCATACCTGTGGCCATAAAAACTGGTACCAGGATATATTTCATACAATTTCAGGGATATCATTCCAGGGGTAGGGATTTATCCTGATAATTGTTGAAGTGGATCATGAGTTCTCCGGGTTGCTTAGATCTCTGATCTTCTGCATCAATTCTCTTCGTGACGTAAAATTATAATCGATTTTCAGTAAAACATGCAGCATTACATCTGTAAAGTATATATAATATACAGATGTAAATGACTGAAATTGCCTTTATTTACAGTTCTGAATTCACATACATAACATTAATACTGCCGAAAAAACCTTGTATGATATATAATAGATTATGAACGTTTTATATTATTTATATGATTTATAAATTACGATAATGTACATACTTTGGCAAGCGGCTTACAGATTATATTTAGAAATGAAGCTTAATAGAATAATAATCAATAATATACTGATCTAAACTGAAATAATACTGCAGGTAGGGCAGAAATATAAGTACCTGAATCACAAGCAGATTATCCTGCCAGTAATTACTTAACTATTACTCATAAATAGTCCTTATACATATGTAAACCTCGACCAATTACATAAGTAAATATATTTTGGTTTACATTTGTAATATATTATTTTACAAAATGAAAGATCGAATCCTTGAGTTTTTACGGGCGGAAAATAAGTCATCAGCCTTATTTGCTGAGGAAATTGGGGTTCAGCCATCGGGAATTTCTCATATTTTATCTGGAAGGAACAATCCCAGCCTGGATTTTATCCTTAAAATGCTGGCCAGATATAAGTACCTGTCAACTGATTGGCTCCTTTTCGGAAAAGGGACGATGTACAAGGATGGCGGGACAATGCAGAGCCTTTTCGATCAGACCCTCTTCGATCAGAAAATCAGCCAGGGCCCGGATAAGCCGGAAGAGATCACGTTTCTAAAAGGCAGAGTTGATGATGATCCACATATTCCTGCATCTGTCGTCAGGGAAAAAGAGCCTGAGAAGGATAAAAATACTGGTCCCGTGGTGGAAAAGATTGTATGGTTCTATTCAGATGGCAGCTTTGATGAGTATTTTCCAAGGCGATAGCAGATTTACCATTTAATCTTTTAAAAAGTGCCATATGCTTTTCCGGTTCATCCTTTAAAATTATCTTTGCAGGTAAATCATCAGCAGGATGTCAAAGCATATAGAGG
The DNA here is from genome assembly GCA_050259395.1 of Chloroflexota bacterium. Lineage (GTDB taxonomy): Bacteria > Bacteroidota > Bacteroidia > Bacteroidales > VadinHA17 > LD21. The sequence goes on along the minus strand of JBLNAO010000041.1, from coordinate 12,359 downwards.
ATTTGAAAGTCATTGGAAATAAGAAGATTAACAATGATTTTTTCATATTGGAATTGTCAGGAGGTGATCAGAAGCTGCCTGAGATGAAGCCCGGGCAGTTTGTCCAGGTCAGGGTAGAAGGAAGTCCCGAAACATTTTTACGCAGACCTCTTTCAATTCACGATGTCGATTATGGCAATAATACCTTCAAACTCCTTATTCAACTGGCAGGTGAAGGTACAAGGAAGCTGTCAACATTGAAAAACGGCGATTACCTTAATCTTGTATTCCCTCTTGGTAATTCCTTCACAATGCCCCTTCAAGGGGAAAGGATACTTCTTGTTGGCGGTGGTTGCGGTGTTGCGCCCCTGCTCTTTTTAGCAAAAACATTAAAGAAAAATGGGCATTCGCCTGATATCTTGCTTGGTTTCAGAAATAAAGAAAGGATCATTGAATACGAACAGTACCTGAAGCTGGGTAAAGTGTTTGTAACAACAGAGGATGGGTCGGTAGGTGAAAATGGATACGTATCAGGTCATTCCGTCCTCACCAACAATGGCTACAGGAGAATTTATTGTTGCGGTCCCGAATCGATGATGCGTGCCATTGCGGAGGTTGCGGCCAGGCAGGATGCTATTTGTGAAGTATCACTCGAAAACCTTATGGCATGCGGCTTTGGAGTATGCCTGTGCTGTGTGGTGGATACTGTCAGGGGTCACCAGTGCACTTGTATAGACGGACCTGTTTTCAATATAAAAGATCTTAAATGGTGAATCTTGGGTTTTCAATAGGCGATCTTGAGTTCAAAAATCCGGTACTAACAGCATCGGGAACATTTGGCTATGGACGTGAATTCGATGATTTTATTGATGTCTCTTCTCTTGGAGGCATAATACTTAAAGGGACAACGATGGAACCAAGGGAAGGAAACAGCTATCCGCGTATGGCTGAAACTCCCATGGGCATGCTTAATGCAGTGGGATTGCAGAACAAGGGTATTGAGTATTTCGAGACCTCCATCTATCCAAAAATAAAGAGTTATAACACAAACGTAATAGTCAATATAAATGGGAGTTATATTGAAGATTATGTTGAGCTCGCTTCACGTATAAACAAGCTCGACAAGATTCCTGCAATCGAGCTGAATATTTCCTGTCCAAATGTTAAGATGGGGGGAATGGTTTTTGGAACAAATCCTGCCTCGGCACGAGAAGCTGTAAAAGCAGTGAGGAAGGCATACGATAAAAAGCTTATTGTGAAGCTTTCGCCGAATGTTACAAATATAGCTGAGTTTGCCAGGATCTCGGAACAGGAGGGTGCGGATGCCGTTTCGCTCATAAATACGCTGCTGGGGATGGCTGTTGACATACACAAAATGAAGCCATCATTATCAACGATAACAGGCGGACTCTCAGGGCCTGCAATTAAACCCGTTGCATTGCGCATGGTCTGGCAGGCTGCAAATGCAGTGAAGATACCCGTGATTGGCATTGGCGGAATAATGAATGCAAGCGATGCCATCGAGTTTATCCTTGCAGGTGCGAGCGGCATCCAGGTCGGGACAGCTTCTTTTATCGATCCTGCCGTTTCAGTTAAGATACTTGAAGGAATCCGGACTTACCTTGAAGAAAAAGGATTCAGCGATATCCGTGAAATTACGGGATATATAAACCGGAAACATTGATCTGGCAGAGTAATTCTTTACTTGCATCTAACCCTCCCCTGGGGATGCTCTATCGCCAGTACGATAATAAAAAAAGGAACTGTTTCCAATTCCTTTCTCTTCCGTGATCCAGCTGGGGCTCGAACCCAGGACCCTTCCGCAAAAGCGGAATGCCCTGCCAGCTGAGCTACCTTTTGGTGATGAGATCTATTATGAATTGTTTTGATTTGCGACTCTTGATAAATTTTTCTCGTTCCATCGCAGCTTTCTTATCAATATGCTCTTCTGAATAAACAAGTATCCATGGAATTCCGGTATCAGTATACTTTCCTTTAATCCTGTTATGTTCAGTAATACGTCTTTCAAAATCATTTGTATACCCAACATAATAGCGATTAAGCTTTTCACTATAAAGAATATATACTTTATACATGTCTTCAGAAAAAAAAGAGGAAACTACATCTGACTCCTCTATTCAACTTCCGTGATCTAGCTAGTGCTCGAACCCATGACCCTTCTGCAAAAGCGGAATGCTCTGCTATCTGAGCTACCTTTTGGAGATACTTTATACATGGCTTCAGAAAAAAAAAGAGGAACCACATCTGACTCCTCTTTTCAACTTCCGTGATCCAGCTGGGGCTCGAACCCAGGACCCCATCCTTAAAAGGGATGTGCTCTACCAGCTGAGCTACTGAATCCTCCTTGGTTTTTGCGAGTGCAAATGTAAGAAAAAAAATAATTCTGTTCCAAAAAAAAGGACAGAATTAAATGTACATTTTTCTAAGTTGCTGAATGGCAATTTTTCAGAAGCGGCATTTTTCAGATTTCAACTTCTCCGGTAAGAACAGGTATCTGCCTGTTGATAGATTCTTCAAGTGAAATCAGTGTTTCAGTACGCACAATGCCCTGGATATTCTGAATTTTGTCTGTCAGAATAATCCTTAAATGCTCATTGTCGCGGGTATAAACCTTTATAAACAAAGAGTAGTTTCCTGTAGTATAATGGCACTCAATAATTTCCGGAATCTCCTTTAAGCTGGTTACAACATCCCTGAAATGACCGGGATGCTCAAGGAATATACCTATATAAGCACAGGTCTTAAATCCAACCATAACAGGATCTACCTTGAATTCCGATCCTTTTATAACGCCTATTCGAATAAGCCTTTGGACGCGCTGGTGTATTGCTGCTCCTGACACACCACAGTCTCTTGCAACCTCAAGATATGGAATCCTCGCATTTTTGGTTATTATATCGAGAATTTTCCTGTCAAGATTGTCAATTAGTAAGTTCTCAGACATTATTATGACTAATTATTGAATGAATTAAACAAAAATTTTTTTTTGGCTTACAAATTTATAGAAAAAAAGGAAGATACATTATGAACACCGTAAAATGTTCAACAAAAATGAACTTTATCAAACAGGCTATTGATATCCAGCCCCCTTCCAGACTACATGTTCGCAACATCTTTCTTTATGGTAAGTCGCGAGTGATTCTGCAGAAAGAGAAAGTTTTTGTCCATCGAACGTATAGGTTTCAGGTCCCGACGAATTATTGAGGTTGATATAATCGTAATAATAACTGCTCTGCCATTCGAACCTTAACCATGCAGCCGCATCAAGCCCTAGCTGCGGATTGCTTTTAATATTGGCCTCATCACTAGAAATACGCAATTTGAGCCATTCCGGTTCAGCGGCGTCAGTGTATGTTTCTTTACTGCAGGAGAACACTGCCGACAGAAGCAGTAATATTATAAGGTACCTTTTCATCAGAATAAATTAAGCCCGGAAAGGTAGTAATTTCCTGTACTGAGAAACACAATCAGTAGTCAAGTAAAATAAATTTAAATCTCATAAATTTTTGGAATAAGGAATTTTCTTTAAAATTCGTTACTTTTATGAATACACATTTCTGATAATAATTTCGATTGATGCCAGAACTTTTCAAAGATAAAGTAGTGATCGTCACCGGAGCTTCATCAGGTATAGGAGAGGCGATAGCAAGAGAGTTTGCCAGGAACGGGAGTAAAGTAGTACTTGCAGCGCGTTCTGAAACCAATTTGATGAGGATCACCGGGGAAATCGCTTCCGCCGGGCACGATGCAATGTATGTTGTAACCGATGTAAGGCGCGAAGAAGATTGCAGGAACCTTATCGGGAAAACCATAAGCAAATATGGCACTGTCAATATCCTTGTGAATAATGCCGGCATCTCAATGCGTGCAAGCTTTGATGATGTTGATCTGAAAGTGCTGCATAGCCTTATGAATGTGAATTTCTGGGGCACCGTGTACTGCACGAAATATGCTTTACCCTATCTTGTCAGGAACAAAGGATCTCTTATTGGAGTTTCCTCGGTTGCCGGATTTCACGGACTTCCTGGAAGGACCGGCTATTCTGCATCAAAGTTTGCAATGCATGGTTTTCTCGAGACAATCAGGATAGAAAACCTGAAAAAAGGATTGCATGTGATGATAATTGCTCCGGGCTTCACTGCAACTGAGATCCGCAAGCACGCGCTCAATGCAGACGGCACAGAACAAGGCAAATCGCCACTTGATGAAGGATCCCTCAGCACTCCTGATTATGTAGCAAAATGGGTATTGAAAGGTATCCGCAAGAAAAAAAGAAATAAAATCCTTACCTGGGTCGGCCGCCTTACCGCGTTGTTTCAGAGGATAATACCGGAGGTTGTTGACAGGGCTTATTATCATGAATTCGCTAAAGAACCCGATTCCCCTCTCAAATAGAATAATTTCTTCAAATATCTGTAATGAAATCTTTTCTCTTACGTCAATGTAGGTGAATAAGGTATTCATCAAATTACAGCTATATGAAAAAACTTGCATTTACCGGTGCCCTTCTTATCTGCCTTTCATGCGCCAATGGACAGAGGTCCGTCGACAGGCTTTTTGAAAAATACTCTGACAGTGATGATTTCACCTGCATCACTGTAAACGGGAACCTTCTCAATATTGAAGCCAGCCTGGATGATGATGACGATGATGGCGGAAAAGATATAAAGGCCAAGATAACCGGAGTAAGAATTCTTGCTCAGAAGGATCATCATTCTGATGCAGGCAACTTCCATGACATAGTAATTAAGGATCTTGATCTTCACGGTTACGATGAATTTATGAGGGTGAAAGAATCTGACCAGGATCTGAGAGTGCTTGTCAGGTCACAGGGCAGAAGGATAACAGAATTCCTCCTTGTAACCGGTGGAAACGATAATGCCATAATCCAGGTAAAAGGCAATATGTCGGTTTCCGATGCGAGGAGGTTATGTGAAAATGCCAGGAAAAACCACGGCTCCGATATTTTCTGAAGGAAATAAGTGACTGATTTTTCTATCTTTATGCTTGAACCGGTTACTTATTCACCTGATGACCAGGGAGGAATTTAATAATTATGTGAAACTCACAGGCAAAAAGCTCTATTCACTTGCTTTCCGGATATTAAGGAAACAGGATGAAGCTGAGGATGCGGTCCAGGAAGTGTTCATCAGAATGTGGAAAATGGGTGATAAGCTGAATGATTACCTGAGCATTGACGCACTTGCAACTACCATGACAAAAAATTATTGCATCGATCAGTTGCGAAAGGAGAGGCTGGATTTTGATAACGATCAGGTAATGAAAGATAAACCGGATATCACTTCAATTGAAAGAATAATTGAAAATACGGAATCTTTCATTATAATTCAGAAAATAATAAGCAGCCTTCCAGTGAATTACTATGAGGTGATTTCGCTTCATGATATAGATGGACTTTCATATGAGGAAATTGCAGAAAAAACCGGACAGAACATCAACACGATACGGGTTAACATTTCGAGGGCAAGAGCAATGGTGAGAGTTGAATACATAAAATATTTCAGTGAAAAACGAAGAAATTGACATATTGCTTCATAAGTTCTACGAGGGGCTGAGCTCGGAAGAAGAGGAAAGAGTGCTGAAAGTCTTCTTCACAGGTGATGACGTGCCTGCAGGGTATGAATCAGAAAAAGACCTGTTCGTTTTTTACCTTGCCGCTTCGGAGGTGCCTGAGCCTTCAGCAGGATTTGAGGAGAGAATAATTTCAGCGGTTGAAAAACTTCCCGGAAACAGATGGATCCCGAACCGCAGATTTGCTTTGACGTTTTCCGGAATTGCCGCAGGTCTGTTAATAATGATCGTAAGCTGGTTCCTCTTGTCACGTCAAGCCAGGGAGGACACATTCAGGGACCCGGAGATAGCATATGCAGAGACAATGAAGATTTTGTACGAAGTTTCCTCTAAATTAAATACAGGCGCCGCTTCACTTAAGCCTGTCACAAGAATGAACATCACCGGAGTTCAAGGATTGAAGGTACTTTCACGTTCAAAGGAAACGCTTGAAAAGAATCTTGGAAACCTGGATTATTTTCAAAAGGTTATCGGAATTACGAATATTACTGAAGAAGAAAAAAAATAATTCAATGAAAAGCCGCATTCTTGCATTAGTGTTTCTGTTCCTATCTGGCCTGGCCGAAGCTCAGACAGGGGCAGTGGATCAGATATTTCAAAAATACTCGGAAAGAGATGGATTCACTGTTGTTTCCATCTCGAGCAAAATGTTCAGCATGCTGGCCGAGCTCGACACGGATAATGAAAATGCCGATGGAATTATTCATAACCTGAATTCCATCAAAATTCTTTCAGTGAAAGATTCGCTCCTGAATAAAAGCATAAACTTCTATAGTGAACTGATGAAGAAGATCGATCCGAAATCTTATGAGGAGCTCATGGTAATTAAGGAAGGACAGGATATTACAAAATTCCTTGTAAAGTACAATGGCGAACGAATTGCCGAATTGCTGGTCATAACAGGCGGACCAAAAGGGAATTCACTGATTTCAATAAAAGGAAGCTTAAGCCTTAAAAATCTTTCCGATTTGTCCAGGAGCATGGATATCAAAGAGCTGGAAGGCCTCGAAAAAGTGGAGAAGAAGAACCCTTAAGCAGAAGTGATCAGGCTCATTCCGGATCATGCAACCAATTTATTTCAGTTTTAGTTATGAATATTGTGCACTGTTTTTCATAAATTGTGCAGGTAAAACTAAACTGACTAACCAAAATATCTATGATCAGACAAACCTTTAAGCGGTCAGGGCTTCTGTTAAGCGCCCTTCTTTTCTTTTATTCCGCATCCTTTGCCCAGGTAGACAACTTTGATTTTCTCAGAAGTGTGCCCCAGGATGCCGAGAAATTCCTGAAATCATACATGGAACCCTGGACAAATGCCTTTGGCGCAGGACTGAACGGTGGCTGGTACAACACAGCAAAACCTCACAAACCACTTGGTTTTGATATTACGACAAGTTTCAATGTCGGAGTTGTTCCTTCCTCGGCGACATCTTTCAACATGGCAAACATCGGCCTTTCACCGTCAGTTTCAGGCACCGGACAGACCCCCACAATTGCCGGAAAGAACCAGGAAGGTCCGGTTATGCAATACAAGTCGGGAAATAATGTTCTGGCTACTTTCAATGCACCTCCGGGGACAGGTTTCAGATTTCTTCCTGTTCCAACATTGCAGGTTGGACTCGGACTTCCACTCGGAACTGAGATCAAAGTCCGGTTCATTCCCAGAATAAGAATAAAGGACGATGGGGATATCGGCCTCTGGGGCGTTGGTCTCATACACAATCTTACACAATACCTGCCTGGCGACAAGCTTCTGCCTTTTGATGTTTCATTATTTGCCGGTTACACAAAAATGGATGGGAATATCGCACTTTCAATTCTGCCTGATCCCACAATGTCAAACTATACAAGCCCATACAATATTTCCACCACCTTTGATGACCAAAACCTGAATATTGTATCTAGCGGCTTGAATGTCAGCGCTATAGGATCGTTCAACCTGCCTGTTATCACTTTCTATGGCGGACTGGGATACAGCAAGACCAAAACGGAATTGGGCCTTGCAGGTTATTTTCCCACTCCGACACTTGTTGGAGCCACTCCGCAGTACAACAATGATGGTGTGAAGAAAGAAACTGATTTTAAAGGCATCGACATCCAGAATTTCTCGGGATTAAGGGCAAACATCGGATTCAGGATCAAGCTTGCAGCTCTTACAATCCATGCAGACTATACGAGAGCTCAGTATAATGTTCTTTCGGCAGGGTTGGGTATTTCTGTAAGATAACCTCATACCACATATTAATTGAAAATCCCCGGGAACAAGCCCGGGGATTTTTTTTCCTTTCAATTATGGGATATCTTTGCAAAAAGGTTGTAAATGGGTGTTGATCCTAAAGAAATTAACAAGGGATACCGGGCGTTACTGCTTGCATCGCGCAATATTGTCGCACCCGATGAGAGGACGAAGATAAGGCGGGCACTCGATCTTGCCATTGAAGCCTGTTGCGACAGGGTCATCCTTACCGGCGAACCTGAGATACTTCATGCTTTATCGGTAGCCAGGATCATTGCCGGGGAAATGGGTCTTGGACTGACTTCAATAATAACTGCAATACTGCACGACTCCTACGGAAACCTGAAGCTCAACCATCCGGAAATTGAAAAAGAGTTCGGACCCAAGGTTGTGGAGATCCTAAATGGCTTCTCCCGGATTACCGAAATAAATTCAATGCAATCGTCGTACCAGGCTGAGAACTTCCGCAAATTGCTCCTCAGTCTCGCTGACGATGTCAGGGTTATCCTCATCAAGCTTGTCGAACGACTGGAATACATGCGGAACCTGGATTCAGCTCCTGAACCGGACAGGCTGCCCCTTTCTTCCGAGACATATTTCCTTTATGCGCCTCTTGCGCACAGGCTTGGTTATTACAATATCAAGACTGAGTTGGAAGACCTGTCAATAAAATACCTGGAACCGGAACAATACCAGTATATCGAAGCAAGGCTCAAACAGACGACTGCCTCCAGGAATAAGCTTATCAGGGATTTCTCTGCACCGGTCCATGAAAAACTGGGGCAGCAGGGTTTTAAGTTCATCATCAAGAGCCGCACCAAGTCAATTCACTCCATAATGACTAAGATGAAGCGGCAGGGAGTGGATTTCGATGAAGTGTACGATCTTTTTGCGGTAAGGATCATTCTCGACAGCCCGCCCGATACTGAAAAATCGGATTGCTGGAGGACATATTCAATTGTAACTGACCTCTATCAGCCTAATCCGACCAGGATGCGTGACTGGATATCTGTTCCTAAATCCAATGGGTATGAGTCACTCCATACCACAGTTGTTGGTCCTAATGGCAAATGGGTGGAGGTTCAGATCAGATCGGTGAGGATGGACGAGATTGCAGAAAAGGGCCTTGCGGCTCATTTCAAATATAAAGGACTGAAAGGTGAAGGAGGGCTTGATACATGGCTTTCGAAGATGCGGGAAATCCTGGAATCATCAGATAAGGACGCCAGCGCATTCTTTGACCAGGTAAGGCCCGGGTTATACACCGACGAAGTATTCGTCTTCACTCCAAAAGGTGACCTTCGTCAGCTTCCGGCAGGAGCAACGGTTTTGGATTTTGCTTTTGACATACACTCGGCAGTCGGAGCTTCCTGCGTAGGGGCGAAGGTGAACGGAAAAAATGTGACAATAAGGCACATCCTGGAGAATGGCGATCATGTGTCTATCATCCGCTCAAAAAACCAGAAAGTGAAGCAGGACTGGCTTTCATTTGTGATAACCACCAAGGCCAAAACAAAGATCAAGCAGCTTCTGAACGAGGAGAAAACAAAAGCAGCAGCGGAGGGCAAAGAGATCCTCATGAGAAGGCTCAAGAACTGGAAGATGGAATATGGAGATCTGGTAATCCAGAAGCTGCTTCTTTCATTCAACCTGAAGACATCGCTGGATCTTTATTATCTCATAGCAAGCGAAAAAATAGATTTGCTGAGAATAAAAGAGATACTCTCGAAGGAGAGCACTGCTGAGCCGGTCACAGCACCTGTAATATCTCAGGAAAAGGAACAAAAGGAAAAACCCGGTTACCAGCCTGATTATCTTATTATTGAAGATAAAGTGGAGGGTCTTGATTACAAGCTTTCGAAATGCTGCAATCCTGTATTCGGCGATTCAATTTTCGGCTTTGTAACAATATCCGAGGGCATCAAGATACACCGCACAGGATGTCCCAACGCAAATAACATGATGTCGAGGTATCCTTACCGGATCATCTCTGCACGCTGGTCGAAAACGGGTAATGTGCCTTCATTTATCGCAACGGTGAGGATAACGGGTATAGAAGATCCCGGCATGGTGAACAAAATTGCCGATGTAATTTCCGATAGCAGGACAACAATCCGCAGCTTCAATTACACAATAAATGACGGATTATTTGAAGGAACGCTGAATATTATGGTTCCAAATTACAATACTTTGCAATTGATCATCAGGAAGATACATTCAATCAAAGGTGTGCTGAAGGCGAGCAGGGCGGATTCATAACCTCACCTTCTGGATCTCCCTTTCCCTTAAAAACTTACACAGAGGTTCACAGAGGCCCACAGAGAAAAATAAACTGAAGAACTCTCTGTGTAACTCAGCGAATTCTCCGTGAAACTCTGTGTAACTTGCCTTTTATTTCTTCTTCAGCATCTGGTTGAACAGTGCAAGCTGTTCCTTCATTGCAGCGACCCTGTCTTTGGGCTCGGTACGTGCCTCGAGCAATATCCAGCCTTTATACTTCATGGCAATAAACAGATCAAACAGCTGCTGGTAAGGATAATTGCCGACATTCAGCTCCCTGATGTGAACCGTATCACCAAACCATTTCTTCACGCTGCTGAAGTTGGCCTCCAGCCCGGGAGGGAGCAGATCCTGGTCGTTGCAGTTCCAGCACATCACTACATTCTTCTCGGTTACCTGGTCGAAAATAGCCTTCATGTTGGGGATCTCCTGTGTAAGATTGCCATGGCATTCAACCCTTACGAGCTGTCCATAATCCTTGGCGAACTTTCCACATTCATTAAGTGAAGCTGCAATCTGGGCAATTGTCTTTTCCCTCGGGACTTCCGGCGGAAGGTTATTCGGCTTTACCTTGATGCCGGTCGCCCCGATATCTTTGCAAAGCTTGATATATTCCTTAGTTCCGTCAATGTTCTTCTTCAGGTTGGCAGGATCGGGACTATGGTATTCGAAATTTGCACCATAACCGACACATTTTACCGGGCTGTCAGCAAATCTTTTTTTAACCTCCGCGCGCTGGGCTGAAGTAAGATTTGTCTCCACTTTGTGGGCATGGTCAACGCGCAGTTCAAGACCGAGCAATCCTGTTTTTTCACAATTGGTTAACAGAGTCGGAAGATCCCAGTCGAAGCCCCACATATACGTAACCAGTCCGAGTTTCATCCCGGAGGCAGCTGCAGTGCTGAATTCAGGCATGTTCCTGAGCATTGCCATTGCAGCACCAGCTCCAAGGCTTGTTCTTAAGAATTGACGGCGTGAAAGATTGTTTTTCATATGATAAGGGTTAATTTTTCGAATATACTAAAATAGTATTCATTTGATTCTGTAATGGCCTGTTTAGTTAATACCTCGAATCCGGTTTAATAGGCAGTTTCGCCATCTTCTCTACTTCCAGCGAAGGAAAGCCGAATTCCTCGACAACCTTGCCGAGCATTAGATATGTGCCGCTTCCTTTGAAAGGATAGTTTTTAAGAGATTGCGAGAAATGAACCGTGTCGAAGAAGCTCCCTTCTGCATCGATGAAGCAGCCGAAATTCATCCAGTCGTTCTTCACTGTTTTGATGTATTTTACCGTCACCAGGTGGCCGACCATCCTTACTTTCTTTCCGACATACTCGATAATCTTCCGTGCCGGAACTTCCCCCCGGTATGGTGTTTGAAGCATGTCGAACCAGCTCATTGTAACAGGAAAACCGAAAAGCTCGACCTCATCATAGAAATCTTCCACCTTCCCGTGTTCGAGCTCGGGCAGTGTGAAATTTTTCACAGCAGGAGTGAAGAGAGACCTGGTTTCCTCGTGCCTGGTCCTGTTGATCATCATATGGGCTTCCCACAGCAGGACGGCCTTCTTCTTGCCGGTGAACCTGAGTGCACCTGCCTTTATCAGTAGTATAAGCTGTTCCAGTCCCGGGTTTACCCTCGCAACGAAATCCTCCAGGCCGGTAAACGGCCCCCCGGTTTTTCTGAATTCCTCAACAGACATTGCCAGGCTCGACTCAATGCTCATTATGTGAATGAATCCGAGATATATGTCGGTTTCGTAAATTGTTGTTTTATAGAAGCTCTTATTTACGCAGGGAGGATGAATTGTTGCCCCGTATCTCCTTGCCTCGTGAACATAGACCCATGTCCTGTAAAAACCGCCGAAATTATTGATGACACCTACCATGAACTCAAGCGGAAAGTTGGCTTTCAAATAAAGGCTCTGGAAGCTCTCGACGGCATATGAGGCCGAATGGGCTTTCGAAAATGAATAGCCGGCGAAGGATTCTATCTGTCGCCATACCTCTTTAATGAGCTCCTCGGTGTAGCCTCTTTCGCGGCAGTTCGAAAAGAACCTGTCGACAATACGCTGCATCTCTGCCTTAGACCTGTATTTGCCGCTCATTGCACGACGCAACGTATCGGCATCTGCAAGGTCGAGACCCGCGAAATGATGACAAATCTTCAGCACGTCCTCCTGGTAGACCATCACGCCGAAGGTTTCCGACAGCTGCTCCTTCATGATGGGATGGAGATACTCGAATTTGTC
>JBLNAO010000040.1:0-15876 GCA_050259395.1 Chloroflexota bacterium | reverse complement strand
TGAAGTCATCGTCCGGCTTGTACTCCGAAGAATATACTCCTGAAATAGATTTTATCACGGCTTTGTACCTCCCTGCTATTTTTTCGCATGCAAAAGAAATTTCTCCAAGGCTCGCCCTTGCGGCTGCGGCATCAACGGCCAGTTCCAGGAGGTTTCCCTCACCTGTCCGGCAACATTCTGTAATTGCCTCGAGTGCGGCCCTGCATTTTTGTTCGTCGCGTCCGGCCCTGAGCTGTTCCAGCCTTCTTAGCTGTGCGTCCCGGACGCATGTATTGTCGACTTCGAGAGTCTCTATAGGGTCTTCCTTTTCGAGCCTGTACTTATTGGTGCCCACAATTGTCTGCAGGCCTGAATCAATTCTTGCCTGTGCCCGTGCAGCAGCCTCCTCGATCCTCATTTTCGGAACACCCGACTCGATCGCCCTGGCCATGCCTCCCAGCTTTTCAACCTCCATGATGAGCTCCCATGCCTTGTGCGCAATATCATTCGTGAGGGATTCCACATAGTATGAACCTGCCCAGGGGTCAATTGCCCTGCATATATTTGTTTCTTCCTGGAGGTAGATCTGGGTATTCCTTGCTATCCTTGCAGAGAAATCTGTCGGCAGTGCGATTGCCTCATCGAGGGCATTGGTGTGAAGGCTCTGAGTATGCCCCAGCGCTGCAGCCATGGCTTCTATGCAGGTACGTCCCACATTATTGAAGGGATCCTGTTCGGTGAGGCTCCAGCCGGAAGTCTGGCAATGAGTCCTGAGGGCAAGAGATTTTGGATTCCGGGGATTGAACTGGCTTACGAGCTTTGCCCAGAGCATCCTTGCAGCCCTCATCTTGGCAATCTCCATGAAATGATTCATGCCTATTGCCCAGAAGAAGGAAAGCCTTGGAGCGAATGCATCTATGTCAAGGCCTGCCCTGATACCTGTTCTGAGATACTCGAGACCGTCGGCAAGGGTATATGCAAGCTCAATGTCGCAGGTGGCGCCTGCTTCCTGCATATGATAACCCGAGATGCTTATTGAATTGAACTTCGGCATTTTGGCCGAGGTATATTTGAAAATATCGGCTATTATCCTCATCGAGAATTCAGGAGGATATATATATGTATTCCTCACCATGAATTCCTTCAGGATGTCGTTCTGTATGGTTCCGCTGAGCTCCTCGAGCTTTGCACCCTGTTCAAGGGCGGTGACTATATAGAATGCCATCACCGGAAGAACGGCTCCGTTCATTGTCATCGACACAGACATCTTATTAAGAGGTATCCTGTCGAAGAGGATCTTCATGTCGAGAACCGAATCTATTGCCACCCCGGCCTTTCCAACATCGCCTGTAACACGCTCATGATCAGAATCGTACCCCCTGTGGGTAGCAAGGTCGAACGCCACAGAGAGGCCTTTCTGTCCTGCCGCAAGATTCCTCCTGTAAAATGCATTGGATTCCTCTGCAGTTGAAAAACCGGCATACTGCCTGACGGTCCATGGCAGCATGGCGTACATCCCCGAGTATGGCCCCCTGAGATAAGGAGGGATTCCTGCGGCATAATGCAGGTGCTCCATGCCTTTCAGGTCTTCTTTGGTATACAGGCTCCTTACAGGAATCATCTCGGGTGTGATCCATTCGCCTGTTGCCCTGCTTTTTCCCGGCTTCTTTTTTGCCGCGGAAATGGTTTTCAGATCTTCAATATTGTATTTTGGTCTCATCTTCTACTGCTTGAGGGCTCAATGCATTGATTAATCTTAATTTCGAGTTGAAATGTCTCAGTGTTTCCGGCACATCAGATTTAATATGGATGAAGTACTCTATTCCTGCAGACTTCAGCTCATCTGAACATGCCGGATTTCCGGCAACAACCACAATGCATTTATCTTTCAGGTTTTTATTGATTTCGGGAGCTGTAGTTGCATATTCTTCATCGGAGCTGCATATAACGACAATGTCGGGTCTGGCATCTATTGCGGCGCTTATACCCGATTCGACAGAATCAAAGCCATTGTTATCGGTCACTTTGTAACCTCCGCATGCAAAGAACCCCGATGAGAATTGTGCCCTGGCTTTTCTCATCACCGGGTTGCCCACAGGAAGGAGAAACACGTGTGGCTTCCGGCCTGAACTTTCCACAGTCATTCTAATGGCCTCATAATCTTCCGCTCCCCTGAATATTTTTATGGGCTCAACTTCTGTGCCGGAAGGATTCGCGTTGCCTTGTATCACTGACGTATCCGTACGCGGCAGCTTTTCCCTGGAATTGGGATACTGGTTCGTTCCGAGGAGGATCTTCCTTCGTGTTGCAACATCCTTTTTCTTCTTTGAAGCCGATTCTGAAATGTTCTTCTGGACGATTCCCTTCTGAAGAGCTGAAAGGAAGCCTCCCTGTTCTTCGGTTTCAAGATACAATTTCCAGGCGGCTTCTGCAAGGAGATCGGTGAGCTTCTCTATATAGTATGACCCGGCGGATGGATCTGCAACTTTGTCGAAACGTGCTTCCTCCTTCAGGATAAGCTGCTGGTTCCTCGAAATCCTTTCGGAGAAAGCATCGGGTTCCCTGTAAGCTGCGTCGAAAGGTTCAACAGTAAGTGAATTCGTTCCTCCGAGAACAGCAGACATTGCTTCGGTCTGGCTCCTGAGCATGTTAACATACGGATCGAAAACTGTCTTGTTCCACCGGGTAGTGACACAATGGATCTCCATCTCAGGATATTTGTCGTTGCAAAACCCCTTCAACACTGCTGACCACAGGATTCTTGCGGCCCTTAGTTTTGCCATTTCGGGAAAGTAATTTGACCCGATCCCGAAGGTGAATCTGATTTTTGATGCGGCTTCATCACTACTGATGCCCCGGTCTGTCAGCTGTGCCATGTACTCGCAACCCATAGAGATTGCAAACGCAAGCTCCTGCACCATGTCGCCACCTGCGTTGTCAATATCTGATGCTTTTATATCGATTGTCCTGAACCGTGGAAAGCCGAGGGAGTTCCTGGTAAGCTCAGCAAGGTAGTCGAACCCGTTCTTCGGTGGGATGCACAAGGTTCCGTTTTTCATGAGCCTCCCCAGAGGATCGGCTTCAATGGCGCCTCTGAGATTTGCAGGATCGATGTTTCTATCATAACAAATCCCGGTTATAATTTCAAGAATTTCCTTTGCCTTTCCTTCACTCCTGAAATTTAGTTCTATTGCACCCGGCTGAATATCCTTAAGAAGAAGGCTGAAATTCTCCCTGTTTATTGTGGCTGGGTCTTGAATTATGAATCCTATGGAATCGACACCTTTCATCAATATTTCGAGAGCTTTGGAATTTGCCTCACTGTAGCCGGTGACTTTAATATCCTGCCTTATCAGCCAGCTGTTGCTGATTGTCTTTATTCCCCTTCTGTACGGGAATTCGCCCGGAAGGGTATCGCCCGCAATCAGTGAACCGAGGTCCTCTTCGCGGTAAAAAGGCATCACTTCGATTCCATGCCCGGTTTTCCACACAAGCTTTTTAAAATCAGCTCCCTTGAGATCGGAAATGATCTTCTCCTTCCACTCTTCAGTTGAAACCGGGGGAAACTGATCGAATAAATTTTTCTTTTTAGCCATTACCTGATGGGTGATTTGGCTGCAAAGATGGTGAACAGGAATGTGTACAACAATGAGTTATGTCACCTCATTAACTCATTTTCCGGCAAACTCCATAAGATATGATTTGATGAAGGCAGACAGGTCACCATCGAGGACCGCCTGAACGTTGCCTGTCTCGTAATTTGTCCTTACATCCTTTACCATCTTGTAAGGATGCAGCACATATGATCTTATCTGCGAGCCCCATTCTATTTTCTTTTTCTCTCCTTCGATCTTAGCCTGTTCTTCCTGCCTTTTCCTGATCTCCATTTCATACAGTTGCGAGCGGAGGATCCTCATAGCATTTTCCTTGTTGTTGAGCTGCGAGCGTGTTTCCTGATTTTCGATGATAATCCCGGTCGGTGCGTGTCTTAGTCTCACTGCTGTCTCTACCTTGTTTACATTCTGCCCGCCGGCACCACTCGACCTGTATGTTTCCCATGTGATATCGGCCGGGTTGATATTTATCACTATGTTATCGTCAACCAGCGGAGAAACGTACACCGAAGCGAAAGTTGTCTGTCTTTTACCCTGCGCATTGAATGGCGAGATCCGCACCAGGCGGTGCACCCCGTTCTCACTTTTCAGGTAGCCGTATGCACGTTCGCCGTCGATCTCTATAGTGACTGATTTGATACCTGCCTCATCGCCCGGCTGGAAGTCGAGCTCTTTCACTTTATAATTGTTGCGCTCAGCCCATCGGAGGTACATTCTCATGAGCATGTTTGCCCAGTCGTTGCTTTCCGTGCCGCCGGCGCCCGAGTTGATCTTCAGGATTGCGCCGAGCTGATCTTCTTCCTTCCTCAGCATGTTGCGCACTTCAAGGTCCTCGATCATTTCCAGGGTCGAGTAATACAGGCTCTCCACATCCTGCTCAGATGCCTCGCCTTCCTTGAAGAAGTCATGCATCACCGAAAGGTCGTCGATGGCAGTGCTGATCTTTTCAAAATCGTTTGTCCACGATTTCAGCCGGGCTATTTCCTTCAGCAGGTCCTCAGCCTTCTTAGTGTCGTTCCACAGGCCGGGCTGCTGAGACATTCCCTCCTTCTCGCCGATTGTCAGAAGCTTGCCGTCGATGTCAAAGATACCTCCTCAACGCATCGCGGCGTTCCGACAAGGCCTTTATATGTTCAGTCGTAATCATTTTCCGAATTTTGCACAAATTTAGTCTTTTATAGCTTTATTTGTCAGGTTTTTTTCAAACACTGTTCCGATGCAGCGACTTATCACCTTCATCAAACCATATTCAGGGTACATCCTCGTCGCCTGGGTGATAGCAATGGCTGTGGTCTCATCCACCCCGAACATCCCTACGCTTAAGCTGCACACCGCGCATAGCGATATCAGGCTCGATTATCTTATTCATTTCCTTGAGTACGCATTTCTCGCCGCAATGACATACCTTGCTTTTTCGTCTAAGGATCTATCGCTGAGCGCAGGCAGATTCTTTATGATTTTGGCGGTATTGGTACTTTTTGCAATTGCCGATGAATTTCATCAGAAGGTTATTCCGGGAAGGACATTCAATATAAAGGACATGCTGTGCAATTTCATGGGTATAATCGCTGCTTTTATTTTCTGCCTTGCGGCTTTCAGGCCCGCTTCCCGCACAACTCCAGGGGATCCCTCTTCCGAACGCAGCGAAGCGAAGTGAGGAATCTCATGGATTATCCACAATCAATATTTATTCGGATTCAGGAAAATAATGGTTACGGCATAATGAATTGAAATATTTCCTTTATTTGCCTCAGTGAAATCCTGCAGATAAAATGCTAAAATCGTGCTGCTACAGAAACCTTACCGAAGCCGGCTGTGATGAAGCCGGACGAGGCTGTCTTGCCGGTCCGGTTGTAGCAGCAGCAGTCATACTTCCGAGGAATTTCAAACACCTGGTACTCGATGATTCAAAGAAGCTTACGGCTAAGCAGCGTGAGGAGCTGAAGGGTGAAATCATGCAGAAGGCTGTTGCATGGAAAGTTGCCTTTGTCGACAATGAAGAGATAGACCGCACCAATATTCTCCGCGCTTCCATAAAAGCCATGCACATTGCTGTTGAAGGGCTGGACAAGATGCCCCAGTTCCTCCTAATTGACGGGAACAGGTTTTACCCCTACAAGAATCTTGGCTACAAGACTATAATCAAAGGCGATGGTATCTATTTCTCCATTGCGGCCGCCTCGGTGCTTGCAAAAACATTCAGGGATGAATTCATGGAAAAACTTTCTTGCCAGTTTCCCGAATACGGCTGGGACCACAACAAAGGTTATCCTACTCCATTTCACCGCGATGCAATAATGAAATACGGAGTGACTCCATACCACAGAAAGTCGTTCAATCTTTTCGATACACAGCTTGAACTCGAATTGGAGTTATAATTATATCTTTACGGCTTCATTAAAAAACAACGTTCATATGAGAAAATTGCTTGCAATTATTGGAATACTATTATTGACTACCGGCTTAAGAGTCAGGGCTGACGAAGGCATGTGGCTCCTTCCGCTTATCGAAAAATTAAACATGGGAAGGATGACCGAGCTGGGTTTGAAGCTCTCTGCTGAGGATATCTACAGCCTCAATCAACCCGGCATTAAAGACGCTATAATAATCTTCGGAGGCGGGTGCACCGGTGAAATAGTATCTTCCCAGGGACTCATTCTGACAAATCATCACTGCGGATACGGACAAATACAGGCACACAGCACTGTTGAACACGATTACCTCAAAAACGGTTTCTGGGCTATGTCGAAAGAAGAAGAACTTCCAAACCCGGGTTTATCCGTTACATTCCTTATAAGAATAGAAGATGTCACCGACCAGATGCTTGCCGGAGTTAAACCGGGTATGAGCGAGACCGACCGCAATGCGGCGCTCAATGCTGCGAGGATGGGTATCGAAAAGAAAGCACAGGAAGGAAATAACTACAGGGTGTCAGTCGGAAGCTTTTATGGCGGCAATTATTTCTACCTGTTCGTTTATGAAAGGTATACCGACATAAGGCTTGTTGGAACACCCCCGCAGTCGATAGGTAAATTCGGTTCAGACACCGACAACTGGGAATGGCCACGCCATACGGTTGATTTCAGCGTTTTCAGGGTTTACGCCGGTCCTGACGGCAAGCCCGCACCATTCTCAAAGTCAAATGTTCCCCTTAAACCCAGGTATCATCTTCCAGTATCGATAAAGGAACTCGACCGTGGAGATTTTGCAATGATCCTCGGTTATCCCGGAAGGACAAACAGGTACATGACATCTTATGAAGTTGATGAACTGCTGAAGATAACTCACCCGAACCGCATCAAGATCCGTGGCGTGAAGCAGGACGCCTGGATGGAAGACATGAAGTCGGATGAGAAGGTGAATATCCAGTACTCTGCAAAATATTTCGGATCGTCCAATTACTGGAAATATTCAATTGGCCAGAAGCGTGGTCTTGAAAGGCTTAATGTTAAAAGCGAAAAGGAAGCGCTCGAAAAAGAGTTCAACAGCTGGATAGGATCCAATCCTTCAGCAAAGGAGAAATATGGTGATGCTCTCAATATGATCCGTACAGCTATCGAAGGAAGATCGGAATATTACAACGCCCTTCAGTATGTTTCAGAGTGCCTGCAGGGTTGTGAGATCCTGAATTTCGACCCCCTTGCAGAAACTCTCATACCCGTTCTTAAATCGGGCGACCAGCAGCAGATCAGCAGCACCGTGGAGAAAATCAAAGGTAACATAGATGCTCTGTATAAAGACTATAATCCTCCGACAGACAGGAAGTCAACAAAAGCGATGCTGAAGCTTTACAGGGAAGATGTTCCTCAGAAATTCCAACCAGCCTTCTATGCCTCTGTGGTCGACAAGAAATTCAAAGGTGACATCGACAGGTTCGTTGATGACATGTTCTCCAGGTCAGTATTTGCAAGCAAGGAAAAGCTTACCGCATTCCTTGAAAAACCGTCATTGAAGGTGCTTCAGAACGACCCTGCTTACCTTGCAGCCAGCGATTTTAACGAAACAATGAGCGAAGTTTCGAAAGGCTCCGGCCAGTTCGACACCCAGCTGGCAGCAGGCAAAAGGATCTGGCAGGCCGCGCTCATGGAAATGGCTCCTGAGAAGATCAAATTCCCCGATGCAAACTCCACCATGAGACTTACTTACGGCACCATCCAGGATTATGACCCACGCGACGGAGTCACATACAAGTACTACACCACAATGCAGGGCATGATGGAAAAGTACAAGCCCGGTGATTACGAGTTTGACCTTCCGCAGAGGCTCATCGACCTGTACAATAAAAAAGAATTCGGCAGATATGCCTCAGCAAGGGGCTACATGCCGGTATGTTTCCTGACAAACAACGACATAACCGGCGGTAACTCAGGGAGTCCGGTCATAAATGGCAATGGCGAGCTTATCGGCCTTGCATTTGACGGCAACTGGGAAGCTATGAGCGGCGACATCGCGTTTGATACGGAGCTCAAGAGGACAATTGCAGTTGACATCAGGTGCGTCCTCTGGGTTATGGATGTTTATGCAGGCGCGGGACACCTTGTCGATGAAATGACAATAGTTGAATAATCCAGGAAGCAGGGGAAAGGCAGATTAACTACCTGCCTTTCCCCTGATCTTCAAGCCTGTCAGAAATCATAAGTAAAGTCATTTTTATTTAGTATTTTTCAAGAAAATACCAGCCATGCATCTGAGCCTGATAGAGATCCTTGCTGCATTCATGGTTCTTTTTGCAATTATCGATATCCCCGGGTCCATACCTATTATAATAGACATTAAAGCCAAACGGGGAGAGATCAAAGCATCGAAAGTCACACTTGTTTCGTTTGCCATACTCGGAGCTTTCCTGTTCATTGGAAATCCGCTGCTTGGAATTTTCGGGATCGATGTTTCTTCTTTTGCGATTGCAGGTTCATTCATAATTTTCCTCATTGCAATGGAGATGATACTCGGCATCGAATTGTTTCAGCAGGATTCGGTCCATGGCGGCGCCATCTTCCCAATAGCTTTCCCGCTTATAGCCGGTGCAGGCTCGATCACGACCATCCTTTCACTTAAAGCTGAATATCAGACAATCAATATCTTTCTTGCACTTGTCCTGAATATGGTTGTAATATACCTGGTGCTCAGGCTGACGACATTCTTTGAAAAGTTTCTTGGCGCAGGAGGGCTTCAGATACTCAAAAAGGTATTCGGCGTAATCCTGTTGTCAATTGCCATCAAGCTCTTCCTTACCAATACTGGCATCATTCTGCCGCATGGCATGTAATGTTACGATATACACCGACGGGGCCGCAAGCGGCAACCCCGGTCCGGGAGGTTACGGGATCGTTATGATTTCAGGCAGGCACAGGCTTGAAAAATCACAGGGTTACAAGCTTACGACAAACAACCGGATGGAGCTGATGGGGGTCATAGCTGCCCTGGAATCATTGAAAATTCCGCAGTGCAACGTAACTGTCTACACCGATTCGCGATATGTTGCAGATGCAGTTGAGAAAGGCTGGCTGTTCCAGTGGGAGTCAAAGAAGTTCAAAGGGAAAAAGAACCCCGACCTGTGGCTCAGGTTCCTGAAAATTTACAGGCAGCATAAGGTTAAGTTTATCTGGATAAGGGGCCACAACAGCAATGCAGAGAACGAGGTTTGCGACAGGCTGGCCGTGCAGGCTGCTTCGGGAGCAAATCTGCCTGAAGATGAGGGATATAATCCTGGGGAAAACAATGGTTTTTTTGAATAAAACAAAACATAAAGGCTCATGAGAGGCCAACCTGAATTATACGCAACATTAGATAATCTGGATATTCCTTACGAGTATCATGAGCATCCTCCGGTTGCAACCATCGAGGCTGCAATCGCGCACTGGAAGGACTATAACTCGGGAAGGTGCAAAAACATATTCTTCAGAAACCACAAGGGGGACAGGCACTATCTAGTTATCCTTGAACACCTGAGGCTGCTTAAGATTCACGACCTTGAAAAAAGGCTGAAACAGGGAAAGCTGTCATTTGCCTCAGATAAAAGGCTCAAGCAATTTCTGGGACTTCAGCCCGGTTCTGTATCTCCTTTCGGACTGATCAATGATACCGGGAACAACGTTCATGTCTTCATCGATGAGAAGCTTGGAGAATCCGAAAGACTCGCTTTTCACCCGAATGATAATACGGCAACTCTTATAATAGCCACAAAAGACCTCATCAGATTCCTCGAACACTCCGGGAACACTTACGAGTTTATTAAGCTGTACGAGGATTGATTGCTTTAAGATCCTTCACTTCCCCGGTTTCACGGGGCTATTCATATATGGCTCTCTCAGAGCTTATTACATCATTATAGAAGATGCCTGCAAAGATTAGATTTACGTGAGAGAGAAATTCAGAGGGTGAAATCTTACTCCCACTTTGGGATTGCGAGGCTAAATAAATTTCATGTTAACCCAAAATTAACAAAGCGCCCTGCATCAAAAATGAAATTTCCACGTCATTATGCTATAAAAATGAAAAAATGAAAAAAATCTTGACTTCCTTCCTGGTGTCATTGCTGCTGACATCAGGAATTTCGGCACAGACGAACGGGGCACAGACGACAGAAGCCAGGAAGCAGTACAAAGCCACAGAAATAACAACAGCACCTGAAATAAACGGGATACTCGATGAGGAAATCTGGCAGCAGGGAAGCTGGGTGGATGATTTTACTCAGAATGAGCCTTATAACGGCAGGAAAGCTTCGCAGAGAACCGAATTCTCAGTACTCTTTGACAAGGATAACATGTATGTCGGCATCAAGGCTTTCGACACAAGTCCCGACAGCATAGTCAACAGGCTCACCAGGCGCGACCAGGTTGACGGCGATGTGGTGGGCGTTATCTTCGACAGCTTCCATGACCTTCGCACAGGCTTCCTTTTCGGAACAAGCTCTTCGGGTGTGAAGCTCGATCAGATGTTCACTGAGGATGGTCAGCGTGAAGACGCTTCGTGGGACCCCAACTGGTGGGTAAAAACCAGCATCAATGAAGAAGGCTGGGTGGCGGAGATGAAGATCCCTTTCAGCCAGGTGAGGTTCGAGAAAAACTCAGGTGAAGTGTGGGGTCTTCAGTTTGCGAGGATCCTGTACAGAAAAAATGAAACCGATTTCTGGCAGCATATCCCGAAAGATGCTCCGGGTTTCATTCACCTGATCGGCGAGATGTCAGGCATGGAAAAGATCATGCCGAGAAAGATCCTTGATGTTACACCATATACGGTTGCCAGGGCAGAAACATTCACAAAAGAGCCTGAAAATCCTTTCAGGTCAAGTGGCAGATTGTCAAAGATTAACGGGGGTATAGATGCGAAGATTGGTGTGACGAACAACATGACAATGGACCTGACAATCAATCCCGATTTCGGCCAGGTTGAAGCTGACCCGTCGGAGGTGAACCTTTCAGCGTATGAGACATTCTTTCAGGAAAAGCGCCCGTTCTTTATTGAAGGCAACAATATAACCAATTTTGCCCTTGGCATTGGTGATGGCGGTGTTGGCAACGACAACCTTTTTTATTCGAGGAGGATAGGAAGGCAGCCACAGGGAAGCCCTGATCTTGAAGAGGATACCTGGCATGCAAAAACGCCGGCAAATACAACGATCCTGGGAGCGGCTAAATTGACAGGCAAGACAAAAGACGGACTTTCTCTCGGTTTCGTGGAAGCTATGACTGCCGAGGAGAAGGCTGAGATCGATACTGTTGGAGGGAGAAAATTTCAGACAGTCGAGCCTCTGACAAATTATCTTGTCGGCCGCGTCCAGAAAGATTTCAATGAAGGCAAAACAATTTTCGGTGGGATTTTCACGAGCACCAACAGGGATCTCGATGACAATCTCGATAACTTCCTGCACAAATCGGCATATTCAGGAGGCCTCGACTTCACTCAGTACTTCAAGGATAAAAGCTGGATGTTCAATGTAAACTCGGCGTTCAGTCTTGTTAAGGGAACACCCGAAGCAATAGAAAATACACAGCGTTCATCTGCTCACTATTTTCAGAGACCTGACAAGAAATATGCAAAGATCGATCCCACAAGAACTTCACTGGCAGGATCAGGAGGAAGGATGCAGCTTATGAAGATGGACGGTCATTGGAATTTCATGAGTGCCACTCTCTGGAAAACTCCGGGATTTGAGACAAACGACCTTGGTTTTATCAGGGAGGCTGACCAGGTACTATCCGTGCTATGGTTTGGATACAACGAGTGGGAACCAAAAGGCATCTACAGGAGATTTAACATTAACTCTGATGTATTCTCGGTCTGGAATTTTGGCGGAGATCATCTTAACTACGGCTATGAGTGGAACGCGAACATGGGATTGAAGAATTTCTGGAATCTTTTCACAGGGGGAAACCTTGAAGCCGGGGGAAAATCAACTGATATCCTGCGTGGCGGGCCGATGATGAGGACACCAGGGGCTTTAAGGCTGCGCTTCGGATTCTCTTCCGATAACAGGAAGAAGCTCCAGCTTGGCTACTTCATGAATTATAGTTCAGGATTCCAAAAAAGCTCAAAGGATATGTTCTACCAGCTTGACATAACCTACAAGCCAACAGACTACCTCACCATAAGCGCAGAACCCGGACTCGGCAATTCAGTTTCGGAGCTTCAGTATGTTACAAACAACATCGACTACAACGGCCAGCACAGGTATATTTTTGCAAGCATCGACAGAAAGACAATCAGCACTTCATTCAGGGTAAACCTCAACCTGAGCCCGAACCTTACTTTCCAGTACTGGGGCCAGCCATTTATTGCTACAGGCAAGTACACCGATTATAAATACATAACAGATCCGATGGCAAATGGTTACAGGGACAGGTTCTACCAGTATTCGCCATCCCAGGTCAGGCTCAACAGCGACGATAACTTTGAGATAGATGAGAATGGTGACGGGAATTACAATGATTACAGCTTCGGAAAAAGAGATTTCAATGTACAGGAGTTTCTTTCAAACCTCGTGATCAGATGGGAATACAACCCCGGTTCCTCGGTATATCTTGTATGGAGCCAGACCAGGAGCAGCTTCAACGACAGCGGCCACCTGAACCTGTTCGATGATCTCGGTGACCTTTTCAACACCGGGGATGAAAAGCCTCATAATGTGTTTCTTATTAAATTCAGTTACAGGTTTGGATTGAAGTGAAGAAAAAAACCTGACGCTTCGTAAGATCGGCCTCTCCCCTGGAATTCTATCCACAATTGTCTCCATCCCACCCCGGGGGAGGGAGATTCAGAGGGAGAGGCCTTCACTCAAAATACAAATCAGTTGTCCGGCAAATTTTAATTTCATCTTTGTTCACCCGGCGATGAACCCGTTAAGTTCCATTTTGTTTAGTATCTTGGTTACATATCTGATTTATGAGACAGATCCTGAAATATACGGGTTACATCCTGGTACTGCTGATTATTGGTTTTCTGATCTATAAATTTTATTACATAATAGGATGGCTGCTGATTGCAGCAGTCATTTCATTTGTCGGTGAGCCAATGGTGAGGTTTTTCGACAGGGTTCACATCAGGAGGATCCACATACCTCACTGGCTCAGCACCCTGATGGCGCTTTTCATCATTCTCCTCTTTTTCCTTGGACTGATTGCAGTTTTTGTGCCTCTCATATTAAGCCAGGCTCAGGCAATCTCAAAAATCGATGTCAACCAGCTCGGCGATGATCTGCAGGGTCCCATCCAGTGGTTTGACAATAAACTAAGAGCATCAGGAACACTTCAGGAAGGTCAAACCCTTAATGATTTCCTGTCGGAACGTGTCAGGTCGATAGTCAATCTCGAAAACCTCGGAACATTCCTGGGTGGTTTTATCAGTGCTGCAGGTAACATTTTTGTTGGCCTGTTTGCCATACTTTTCATCTCATTCTTTTTTCTGAAAGATGAGAATATGTTCGAGGAAGGGGTTCTCCTCGTGGTTCCTGAAAAATATGAAACTGGCACACGTCGGGTAATTGCAGATTCAAAGGTGCTCCTGAAACGCTACTTCATAGGTATACTCGCTGAGCTTATTGCAGTTATTACCCTGATCTCACTTGGATTATGGATCCTCGGCATCAAAAACGCGCTGCTGATCGGTTTCTTTGCAGGGATCATGAATATCATCCCGTATCTGGGACCTGTTCTGGGCGCTGCGATAGGCCTATCGCTTGGAATTACCTCGACGCTTGCCGAGGGTGGCGTCTCAGACCTTCTGCCTGTGGTGATCAAGGTTATGAGCGTGATCTTTGTTGTCCAGTTCGTCGACAACAACATTCTTGTACCCACTATTTACTCGAAAAGCGTTAAATCGCACCCTCTCGAGATCTTTCTAGTAATCATCATGGGTGGCGGCCTCGCCGGCTTTCCTGGCATGCTTCTCGCTGTTCCGGCTTATACGGTGCTTCGGGTAATCGGAAGAGAGTTCTTCCAGGAATTCAGGGTGGTGCAGAAGATCACTGAGAAAATGGAGGATGGATGATCTGCTCCTTTTCGTTAAATTTGTAAGTAGTTCAACAAACAAATTATGGGGCATTTACCGGGACTGATTTCAGATCTTGCACTTATACTTATCACAGGAGCGATCACCACCATTCTCTTCCGGAAGATCAAACAGCCTCTTGTCCTGGGCTATATTATCGCAGGCTTCCTGGTTGGTCCCCACATTGCCATCACACCTACAATCACCGACACCGTGAACGTTAAGACATGGGCTGACATCGGTGTGATTTTCCTGCTGTTCAGCCTTGGCCTCGAATTCAGCTTCAGAAAATTGAGGAGAATTGGCGGATCAGCTTCAATTACAGCCATCACTGAAATCATCTTCATACTTGTAACGGGTTATCTTCTGGGTATATCGATGGGCTGGCCGCAGATGGACAGTATTTTCCTGGGAGGGATGCTTGCCAGCTCTTCAACAACAATCATCAGCAAGGCATTCGACGAACTTGGGGTGAAGACCCAAAAATTTGCCGGTGTTGTGATCGGGGTTCTTATCGTCGAGGATCTTGTTGTGATTATGATAATGGTTCTGCTCTCGACAGTTGCAGTAACCCGTGAGATTCAGGGCGTTGAGATGCTAATGACAATCCTGAAGCTGCTGGTCTTTCTCGTCCTTTGGTTTGTGGCAGGAATTTTCATAATACCCACACTTCTGAAAAAAGCCAGGAAGCTTCTGAATGAAGAAACTCTTTTGATTCTCTCAATCGGGCTTTGCCTCGTTATGGTGGTGCTTGCAACAAAAATAGGATTCTCTGCAGAACTGGGAGCATTCATAATGGGATCCATCCTGGCCGAGACTACTTCAGCCGAGAAAATTGAACACCTTGTAAGACCCGTGAAGGATCTTTTCGGGGCTGTGTTTTTTGTATCGGTCGGAATGCTTATAGATCCTGCACTTATTGTGGAATATCGCTGGCCAATTCTCTGGGTCAGCCTTCTCGTCCTTTTTGGCAAACTCATCAGCACTACAGCCGGAGCTCTCATATCCGGGCAACCATTGAAACAATCCGTTCAGGTGGGCATGAGCATGGCCCAGGTGGGCGAGTTTGCATTTATCGTCGCTTCACTGGGGCTTTCCCTGGGAGTTACAAGCGACTTCCTCTTCCCGGTTGCAGTAGGAGTTTCTGCAATAACTACATTCACAACTCCATACATGATAAGGTTTTCTCCTGTTTTTGAAGGTTTTATTCACAGGAAACTTCCTGAAAGCTGGATAGAACGATTAAACAGGTATTCCTCAGGCACCCAGGAAATCCAAACGGAAAGCAGCTGGAAAAAAGTCATTAAAAGCTATATCAGCATTGTTCTGACAAATAGTCTCATAGTAATTGCCCTGTTCATTATTTCGATCGAGATGCTGCTGCCGCTTGTTTCCGACAAGACAGGAAATTCATTTATGGCAAACCTGATCGTACTGGCGGTTTCACTTATTGCTGCTTCACCTTTTTTATGGGCAATAATGGCAAAACAACCGGCGGGCATCCGCGAAAAAGAAGTTCTGCTCGACATAAAATACAGGAATGGTCCCCTATTTATTATTGGCACATTACGCATCATAACAGGCGTCCTGCTTGTAGGCTTTCTCCTGGACCGAATGTACTCGGCTACAACTGCATTTTTAATTGGCATGCCAATAATAATCCTTGCTGTGATATTCTCCTCTCGAAGCACTAAGTTATTTCACGGAAAGCTTGAAAAGCTGTTTCTTGGAAACCTGAATGCAAGGGATGAGATACAGGGGGAAAAAACAGCACAATCTTCATATGATCACCTGCAGG
>JBLNAO010000039.1:0-25859 GCA_050259395.1 Chloroflexota bacterium | reverse complement strand
TTCAGCCTCCTCCATATTCAACGATTCCGGCGAAGGTCTTGACATTGTATATGTTACCAGGGTTCTCGACAAGTCAGGAACTGAAATTGTGAAGACAGAAACCCGCCAGGCCATTCCTGCAAACAGCAGGTCAGAGATATCCAATCAACCGGTTATTGAATCGCCCGAGCTATGGTCGACCGATACCCCGGTTCTTTATACAGTAGTGAATGAAATTCATGATGGTAAAGGAAATGTTCTAGACAAACTTGAAACTCCTTTCGGTGTCAGGACTGTCGAAATAAATCCGACTGAGGGATTTCTTCTGAATGGCAAAAAAATTGAACTCAGGGGCGGCTGCATGCATCATGACAATGGCCCGCTAGGCGCTGCTGCATTCGACAGGGCTGAGGAGAGGCGTGTCGGGCTGATGAAAGAGGCTGGCTTCAATGCAATCCGATGCTCGCATAATCCTCCTTCACCAGCGTTCTTAGATGCATGCGACAGGCTGGGGATGCTTGTGATCGACGAAAGCTTCGATATGTGGGCTGAACCAAAAAACCCCGACGATTACCATCTCTATTTTAAGGAGTGGTGGCAGCACGATGTCGAAAGCATGGTGCGCCGCGACCGCAATCATCCTTCAATAGTGCTGTGGAGCATAGGCAATGAGATTCCCGAGAGGGGCAAACCCGAGGGAGCAGAGCTGGCAAAACTGCAGGTAAGCTTAATAAGGCAGCTGGACAGCACTCGAATGATAACATCTGCGGTCAACAGCCTGGCTCCTGATAAGGATCCATATTTTGCAGAGGTCGATGTTGCCGGTTACAATTATGCAGTTGACAAGTATGTTCCTGATCACAAACGGTTGCCTGAAAGGATTATCGTCAGCACGGAATCATTTCCGCTTGAGGCTTTCAAATACTGGGTGGCCGCCGAAGACATTCCATATGTAATCGGCGATTTTGTCTGGACAGGTTTCGACTATCTGGGTGAGGCAAGCATTGGCTGGCTGGGTTATCCACATAACAAAAGCTTCTATCCATGGACACATGCATATTGCGGTGACATTGACATCTGCGGTTTCAAGAGGCCCCAGTCTTTTTATCGGGATGTATTGTGGAAAGACAACCAGGTTTCGGTATTCGTTAAACC
Organism: Chloroflexota bacterium; assembly: GCA_050259395.1. Taxonomy (GTDB): domain Bacteria; phylum Bacteroidota; class Bacteroidia; order Bacteroidales; family VadinHA17; genus LD21. The sequence goes on along the minus strand of JBLNAO010000039.1, from coordinate 24,725 downwards.
TCCTGTGCCTTCTTTCCCGCTTAATCCGGAAAAAGCGGACTGGAGCAAATGGGAATGGCAGGATGTGGTTCAGCACTGGAACTGGGAAGGTTATGAGGGAAAACCGCTGGATATTGAGGTTTACAGCTCCTGCGAAGAGGTTGACCTTCTCCTGAATGGAGTTTCGATGGGAAGAAAAAAGACTGGGCGCAACACTGAATTCATCGCAAGATGGAGAGTTCCATACAAAGAAGGAGTGCTCTCAATTAAAGGCTATAATGGAAAAGAACAGGTTGCTGTCAGCGAACTGAAAACTGCCGGGAAGCCGTCTTCAATGAAACTATCGGCTGACAGGCAGAACATCAGGGCAGACGGACAGGATCTATGTTATGTAACTATCGAGCTGCTCGATAAGGATGGAGTGAGGAATCCTATGGCTAATGAAACAGTGAGATTCTCTGTTGAAGGTCCCGGGACAATTCAGTCTGTCGGAAGCTCGAATCCCATGGGCACTGAGAGCTTTACCAAACCAGAGCGGAATACTTACCAGGGGAGATGCATTGTCATAATCAGGTCGGCGAAAGAAGCTGGACAGATAGTCCTCAAAGCCAGTTCGGATACAGGTTCATCAGAGATAAATATTACATCATCATTATAACCTCGTTAATTAAATGATAAAGATATTATTATCGATTCTTGCCTCAGTATTGCTGCTTTCAGGGGCACATTCACAAAATAAGGCCAGTGTCACCCGGGTGCCGGTCATTGAGAACGGGATGACTCAGAAGATCAAAGCGTTCGAAGATCCTGCAACGTGGATCAGGGAGGATCTCTGGGTGGAAACTGAATTCGATTCCGATGGAGATGGTAGACCCGACAGGATGCATACCGACGTTACTCGTCCCGCACAGACTGAGACCGAAGGACTGAAGCTGCCCGTTATCTATGAATCGAGCCCGTATTTTGCCGGAACAAGTAACTCAGACAGCAAATACTTCTGGAATGTAAGGCAGGAGTTGAATACTGTTCCCGTGAAGCATGAATACCCTCCGCAGATCGAGCGCAGGGGGAAACGTCCGGTTATTTCCACATCACAGACACGATGGATCCCGTACGGCTTCATTGTTGTCCATTCATCCGCTCCGGGGACCGGTCTTTCACAGGGTTGCCCCACTATCGGCGGAAAACCCGAAATTCTTGCACCGAAAGCTGTCATCGACTGGCTTAACGGAAGGGCTAAAGGCTTCAGGACTCCCGATGGAAGCGAAGAGGTAAAAGCCTACTGGACAACCGGAAAAGTAGGGATGACTGGCACATCATACAATGGAACCATCCCTTTTGCCGCTGCAACCACTGGCGTCGAGGGTCTTGAAGCCATAATACCTATTGCCCCGAATACGTCATATTATCACTATTACCGGTCTAATGGCCTTGTAAGAAGTCCGGGAGGATATCTCGGTGAGGATGTCGATGTGCTCTATGATTTTATTTATTCGAATCCCGATAGGTGCGCATATTGCGACAGTGTGGTAAGGGATGGAGTTATGGCCGCAGGACAGGACCGTGTGACCGGTGACTACAATGATTTCTGGGCCAGTCGTGATCTGATGAATTATATGAAGCCTTTCAGGGCCGCGGTGCTGATGGCTCATGCTTTCAATGACTGGAATGTTGTCCCAAGCCACAGTTACAGGTTTATAAAGGCTCTGAAGGAAAAAGGAGTGCCTTTGCAGATCTTTTATCACCAGGGCGGGCATGGCGGCGAACCTCCGTTTGATATGATGAACAAATGGTTTACAAGGTATCTTTTCGGTGTTGAGAATAATGTCGAGAAGGATCCGAAAGCCTGGATTGTACGTGAAAATGACGGCATGTCAAATCCCACACCTTATGCAGATTATCCTAATCCGGATGCTTCGCCTGTTAAATTCTTCCTTACACCGGGAGCTCCCGGTTCAGGCAGACTCGTATTGGAAAAAACCGGGAATCATGGTAAGGAGACTCTCATCGATAATTTCTCATTTCCAGGATTAACCCTTGCCCAGGCTGAATTCACAGAGCACAGGCTTCTTTTCCTCACACCCGAGCTGAAAAGTCCCTTGCATATTTCAGGAGTGCCAACAATAACTGTCAGGGCAGCTGCCGACAAACCGGCTGTAAACTTATCCGTCTGGCTTGTGGTTCTTCCTTCATCGACAGTGAGAAATCCAAAAATAACTGACAACATAATTAACCGCGGATGGGCTGATTTACAGAACTCCAAATCCCTTACCGAAAGTCAGCCTCTTGTCCCGGGTCAGTTCTATGAGATGACTTTCGATCTCGAACCGGATGACCAGATCATTCCTGCCGGGAAACAGATAGGCCTGATGATCTTTTCAAGCGACAAAGAATTCACACTTCAGCCTGAGCCGGGCACCAGGCTGACCATCGACCTGGATGCAACTTCAATTTCGATCCCTGTTACAGGCGGAACAGGGGGTGTAAGCTTCCAATGAGAATAATGTGCAGTCGGAGATAATCATATCACAGATTGTAATTCTAGCCATCGTTGTGGTGATAGGTATCATTGCTGCAAGATTCAGGGTTATAACTGAGGAGTCAAAGGACATGCTCTCGAAGGTGATCTTCAATATATCCCTTCCGCTGATGCTTTTCACAAACTTCCTCAGGCTGAAAGCCACACCTGAGCTGCTGGGCAACAGCTTTGTTGTGCTCTCCGTTTCCGGATTCATTATAATGTTCCTGCTACTTATCGGCTGGTTAACTTCAAGGATTTTTGGTGTGAAGGGCAGGGAAGCGGCTGTGTTTAAGGCACATTCGATGTTCGGGAATACAATTTTTCTCGGCTTTCCCCTGATATTTGCCTTGTTCGGTGAAGTTGGTTTGTTATATGCCACAATGTTCCAGCTTGTTTCCAATATCATCATGTGGACTGTCGGTGTGGTGGTGCTCACTTATGGTCAGGGTACAGACTGGAAGAAGAACCTTAAACGGTTGCTTAATCCCAACACAATCGCTATAGTATCAGGATTTTTCTTTTTCCTGCTTTCAATCAGGATCCCAAATGTCATTCAGAAACCTTTGACGGAGCTGGGCGCTGCCAATACATGGCTTTCAATGCTGTATATAGGAGCGATGCTTTATTTTTCAGGGGCACGTGCTTTCCTGAGTACAAAAAGCATTTATGTCCTTAGCTTTAACAGGCTTGTTTTTGCACCGGCGCTGCTGATTGCATTCTTCTGGCTGATGTCTGCCGCTTCGTTTGGGGTTCCCGACAAGCTGGTATTGTCAGTTATTATCCTGGAAGCCTCGATGCCCTGCATGGCAAGCGTGGTGATCATGGCCAGGGAGCTTGGTGCGGACGATCGTCTTGCCGTAGGTAATGTATTCATTTCTACGTTATTCAGTATAATTACATTGCCTCTGGTTCTGATAGCAATTAACAGGTTTTTGTAAGCAATGAAGAACTTCATCTCCAGGTATTGGCCATTACTGATCATTGTTGCAGTGAAGTTCATCCTGCAATACACATTGGTAAATCCTTACTATGAGCTGCACCGTGATGAATTTCTCCATCTCGACCAGGCGGACCACCTGGCATTCGGGTACATTTCAGTTCCTCCCCTGACTTCATTGTTCTCAAAAATGATATTTCTTTTCGGAGGCGGTGAATCCTGGGTGAAATTCTTTCCGGCATTATTCGGCGCACTGACAATCGTCATTGCATGGCTCATTGTTGAGGATCTTGGCGGCAGGTTATGGGCAAAGCTCCTCGTATCACTTGCACTGCTTTTTTCGGTGCTTGTAAGGATAAACATGCTGTTTCAGCCAAACTCCTTCGATATACTTGCCTGGACATTGATTTACCGGTATATAATCAGGTACATTAAGGATGGGAGCAATAAGCATCTCTGGCTCCTGTCGGTTTTTATTGCGCTCGGATTCTTAAACAAGTATAATGTGGCTTTCCTGCTTGCCGGTATAACGGCCGGTCTTATCCTTACATCCGAACGTAAAATTCTCACCCGTTTTTCCCTCTGGAAAGCTGTTGCACTGTGCTTTATACTTATACTTCCCAATATAATCTGGCAGGTGGTTCACGAATTTCCCGTTGTGAACCACATGCGCGTTTTGAAAGAGAATCAGCTTGACAACAATACAGCTGTTGATTTTGTTACAGGACAGCTCAGGATTTTCCTGGGTTCGCTTCACCTGGTAATTCTTGGTATTGCAACCTTGCTCTTTTATAAACCATTCCGGCCATACAGGTTTGTCGGATTAAGTTTTATTGCAGTTATGGCATTGTTTGCATTTCTCAAGGCCAAAGACTACTATGCACTTGGTTTATATCCGGTTATAATCGCCTTTAGTGGCATTTACCTTGAAAAAGTTTTGAGAACAAAGGTGAAGATTGCCCTGTTTTCAACTTTGATAGTGCTGAACATGGCCGGGTTCGCAATAATTGCCATGTACGTGATGCCTGTCATGACGCCCCGGCAGATAATAGATAACAGGGAAGTCTTTGAAAAATCCGGAATGTTGCGGTGGGAGGACGGTAAAAATCACGCACTTCCACAGGATTTTGCTGACATGAAGGGGTGGAAGGAAATGGCTGCGAAAGCCCTGGAAGCATATCAAATGATTCCGCCTGATGAAATTGAGAACACGCTTGTATTTTGCGATAATTACGGTCAGACAGGCGCGCTTAATTATTATAACAGGGGGAAGATGAAGGAAGCTTATTCATTCAACACCGATTATATATACTGGCTTCCGCACATTCCATATATTAAAAATGTTATCCTGGTTGGTGAAATGACTGAAGACAGTATTGCCGCAATGTTCAAGGAAAATAAATTGACCGGGATTGTTGAGAATGAGTATGCCAGGGAAAAAGGCACCGGCATATTTCTCCTTACCGGAGCTGCGCCGGAATTCACGAAATTCTTTTACAATGAAGCAGAAAGAAGAAAGAGGGAACTCGATATTTTTTAGAATGAGGATCAATACTTTTTCGATCCTTCTTTTTATGATTTGCCTTTTCCCTTCTGGAAATGCTTTCCCTCAATCCGGAAAGGTGCCTCCTTTCAGGATGATGCAGAGCGATGGCCGTGTGTTCATGGCACAATACCTTCCTGCCGGAAAACCAGTCATGATAATCTACTTCTCGCCCGATTGTGAAGAATGCCAGAAACTTACCTCGTCCCTGCTGACCAGGATCGATGAATTCAAGGAAGTCTCGATAGCCATGATCACTTACCAGCCGGTAAAAATCATGACAGAATATGTTAAGAAGAACAAACTGACAAATTACCTGAATATTTATGCCGGAACAGAGTACCCCGGACTTTTTGTGAGAAACTACTATAATATCATGCATTTTCCGTTTGTGGCCCTTTACACCAAAAACGGAGACCTTGTGAAAACATACAATGATAAGGAGGTCAATATCGATGATTTTCTGGCAAGAATAAAGCTGTTAAAATAAACTTCATGAGTCAGTTGGGCAAAATACTGATCATTATAGGAGTCGTCCTGGTTATTGCAGGTGTAATACTCTACTTTGCCGGTGACAAGTTGAACTGGATAGGAAGACTTCCTGGCGACATACGGATTGAAAAGGAAAACACTCGTATTTATTTTCCTGTCACAACAATGATCTTGCTGAGCGTTTTGCTTTCGCTGATAATGTGGATCATCAGGAAGCTGTTTTAAATTTGTGTGCAAAAAAAAATAACGTACCATATTGAAGTACGTTATTTTCCGCCTTATTTAAAGAGAAGAGTCTTCTGCGAAGCAGAATGAGATATGTCGTTACCTTATCGCTTTTAGTGCTCCTTCACGCGAATAATAGACCTTTGGACTTCTTCTTGCGATCTGCATTTCAATTGTATAATTTTTAATTAGATCCTTGTCCTGTCCGCGATACTGGGTATATTTTTCTTTTTTCTCTTTTTTTTTCATGTCGAATAAGAATTAAGTCCCGTTCGGAAATCTGAATAATGCAAAAATAGGTGTTATGGTTTCAGAGGCATCACCTCTGGTCAAATCCTCAGCGCACGATAGTCAAAGGAATAGGACTATTGGTCATTTCAGGCTTGTTCAGGGAGTCTTTTTAGCCGGTACATGAGAAAATAATTAAAAATATATTTAGTTTGTAAATAATTGTCTACATTTGTAGAAAGCAATTAAATATTGTAGATCAATGTACCTTACCAACGCTGAAGAACAAGTTATGAAGATCATCTGGAAGCTTGAAAAAGCATTCATCCGCGATCTGATGAATGAATTTCCTGACCCCAAACCTGCCCAGACAACAGTTTTCACTCTGCTTAAGCGGATGATGGATAAAGGATTTGTCAGCTTCAGGCAGTTTGGCAACTCCAGGGAGTATTATCCGCTCATCAGCAAGGGTGATTATTTCTCGGATCAGCTCAGCGGGATGATTAAAGATTTCTTTAACAATTCCACTGCACAGTTTGCCTCGTTCTTTGCAAATGAAGCAGAAATGACAAGGGAAGAGCTCGAAGAACTGCGCGCGATAGTGGATAAGAAACTTGCCAATAAAAGAACTCACAAATGACGGCCTTTATCATCAAATCAGTTCTGTGTATGATCCTTTTGTTCGGATTGTACTGGTTGCTGCTAAGAAAAGAAAAACTGTTAGTCTTTAACAGGTACTTCCTGATTGGTTCTGTGTTGTTTTCCTTAGCGGTCCCTTTCATCTCCATTCCCGTCTATCCGGTTTACAGGGATCAGTCAAAAGAAATCATGTCCATGGTTTATGGCATTCAGGAAATAAGTCCGGCTTCTTCAGGTATCAACACACAACAGGAACCTGCATCAGGCGCTATCGCTGTTACACCCTCAGCAATATCTGAAATTGTGAAACAGGGATCAGTAGGTGCAGGACAGGTACTCCTGGTAATTTATCTTTCAGGTTTTGCAGTGATGCTTTTTCGTTTTTGCAGAAATATGCACATTGTTAACAGGTTGCTCAGGACAGCTGAAAAAATAGATAATGAATGGTACCGGATCGCTTTGCTCGAAAATAACATCAACCCATTCAGCTTTCTCCGTACAGTATATTTAAACAAAGGTGATTACCTCGGCGATAGAATTGCACCGAATGTCCTGAGGCATGAGCTTGAGCATGTGAGGCAATTGCATTCACGTGATATTATCTTTTTCGAAGTTATACATATAGTATTCTGGTTCAATCCGGTGTTGATCCTATACAAAAGGGCAGCCAGGATCAATCATGAATATCTTGCCGATGACGCGGTTATAAGCAACATGCAGGATATGAAGAACTATGCACTCGAGCTTATAAATTTTATAAGCCGGAGAGTGAGTGTGCCTTTTACAAGCGGGTTCAGTCCGTCGATGATCAGGCTGCGTCTTCTCATGCTGAACACAAGCACCACCAGGAAGGCTAAGAATAGGAGAATGCTTATGACTCTTGTTTCATCATTGGTACTCATGACAGTTTTAAGCTTCAGTCCTGATTACAATGATCCCCAGACCCGGAAAAATAAAAACCAGGTAACCGGAAATGACGATATTGTTATTGAAGAAGTGTTTTTCAGGGGAACAGACTTCAGTCCTTTAAAGGCACAGGTTGTATTTAACGGGAAGATGCTTGGCTCAGAAGATACACTGACTGTTGATCCTCAAAATATAAAGTACATCGATATCCTTAAGGATCGCGAGGCAAGACGTAAGTTTGGAAAGAATGCAGGTAATGGCGTAATCGTAATCGACACCTATGGGAACACTAAAAGAAAGGTTAGTGATACACTGTATTATAAAGAGATTTTTACAGTCAATAACAGGGTGCCGGAAGGAAGGATAAGCATCCCGGTTTCGAACCTTTACTCTTCAAGCATATGGACTTACCCGATTTTCCCGAATCAGGTTTCAGACAAGCAATGGCGGACATTTGAAATAATGACAAGGGATTATTACAGGATCAGGGGAAAAGTCGTCCGGGAAGACGGGGAGCCATTGACCGGGGTTTATGTGACGGCCACAGATCATCCCACGGGTGCCAGGACAGACAATGAGGGAAGATTCCTCCTTGAGGATGTGAAGCCCGATGCTATGGCTAAACTCACTGCTGATGGGTATGAACCTTTGTTCTTCAGGGTTTCTGGAGTAGTTTATACTCTTGATATGAAAATCACTCTCGAGGAAAAGAACGGATCCGGAAACGGCTTAAAGAATATCTCTGCAAGCTATATAATAAATGACTTTACCGGATCATGGAAGCTGAACAGGGAACTCAGCAAAACATTTCGTCCTGATGGATACGGCATGATCTATAATATTCGTCAATATGATGGCGATTCAATATTCATAAGTGAAACAAGAATATCTCCGACAAATCAGGAATTTAAGCATAACGGAAGTCTTGTATTCAACACTGTCAAAACCCGCATAACCGAGCAATTCAAAGCCAGGATTACCTGTGCAATCAATCCCGATGGGAAATCTTTTTCGGTTACTCAGGAAGCGAAAAACCTGATTTCTGCCTGGGAAAGCAAAAGTTCTGAAATTTTTTCACTCAGCGAGGATGGTAAACAGCTTTTCATCCGGACACTTGATTACGTCAATAAGTTACAAAACGGGGAAGAAATTGAAACACTGGTCTTCGACAGGATATGATAGCAATTTAATTGTCCCCTCGGCCCTTGGGTAGGGGATTCAGATGAGAGGTCGTTAAACCCAAACTAAGGGACTTGAACCTTCGGAGGTTATTGAACGAAAATATGCTCCTTGAATATATCAGCCACAACATTTTTTATCTTCCTGTATCGGCGGACAGGGGACCGATCCATAAGAGCAAAAGACACAACAATCTCCTGGTTTCGGCTTCAAAATAGCATGACAACCTTTGCATTCGTAAAAGAACTGGCAGGCATCTGTCGGCATTCTTTCAATTGAGGAATAACCGCAATTCGGGCAAGTAATCACAGAGTCAAGAACAACAGCCATATTATTTTATTCCTTTATTATTCAGCAAATTCACAAATAATTGTTTGTTAAAACACATAATTGAACAAATATCCTACAATAATTATACCTGTCGCGACAACTCCGATAAAAACCATGATTAAGGGAAGCTTGAGTACCTTCTTTAAAATGATCATCTCAGGCAGCGACAGACCGATAACCGCCATCATAAAAGCCAGGGCTGTTCCCAGGGAAGCCCCTTTTTCAATAAGTACCGATACGATCGGAATTATTCCTGCAGCATTGGAATACAACGGGACTCCTATTAGCACAGACAAAGGTACGCTGTACCATGAAGATTTACCCATCAGGGAAGCCATATACTCCTCGGGAACATATCCATGCACTCCGGCCCCCACAGCAATTCCAATAACAACATAGATCCAGACTTTACTGACAATTTCCTTTACAGCATTGAATCCGTACCTGATCCGATCTGAAAATTCTAACCTTTCTTCTGAAATGCCGCCTTCTCCGAACTTTGTCTTATAAACCCATTCCTCAACCCATTTCTCAAGTTTAAGTTTTCCGATTACCCAGCCTGCGGTTATAGCAATGATCAGTCCTGTGACAACGTAAATCAATGCTGTCTTCCATCCAAACATGCCAATGAGGAGGATTACTGCAACCTCATTGATCATCGGCGCTGCAATCAGGAAGGAAAAGGTGATGCCCAGCGGAATGCCGGATTCGACGAAGCCAAGGAACAACGGAATAGCGGAGCATGAACAAAAGGGTGTGACGACACCCAGCAATGAGGCCAGCACATTACCGGTGAATGTTCTCTTACCTGCCAGCATCTTTCTGGTTCTTTCGGGGGAAAAATACGAACGCACAATTCCGACAAAAAATACTATAAGAGTAAGCAGCATCAATACTTTTGGCACTTCAAAAATGAAGAACCGTAATGCCTCAGTCAGGTGTGTTCCATTTTTCATCCCGAACACCCTGTCAATCAAAATATCAGTTATGATCTGAAGATTTTGGTACAGCAGGAACCATCCTGCAAGAAAAATCAATGCCAGCCAGATCTCATGCCTTCTCGTTCTCGTCTGAATTAATCCTGTTTCCATAAAACAACTTGAAAATTCGAAAATGAGGAATATATAAAATTACAGGTAAACCCGGATGACATAGTAAATTCCTATTCCAATGAACAACACTGCAACCAAACGCCTGAACCAGATTTCAATACTTTTCAGCTTATTGTAGATGCTTCCCACGCCGGATATGGAGTATGCAATGATCCATGCGAAAATTATAACAGGAATCCCTGTCGCTATGGCAAATACAGCAGGAAGGTATAAGCCGGAGGCACTTGTTACAGTCAAAGGAACAAGCATTCCAAAATAAAGCACTCCGCTGTACGGACAGAAAGCAAGTGCAAATAGCAAACCAAGCAAGATTGCATCAGCATGACCCCATTTTTTCTTGTTCTGAATCCGTGATGCAAGACCACCGATCGACGGGAAGTTCAGTCTGAAAACATCCAGCATGAACAAACCGATTAAAATGAGCAACGGGCCTGCAATCTTTTCACCATGTTGCTGGAAGAATCCTGAAAACCTCAACAGATCTGCACCGAGAAAGATCACAAGAGCCAATAACGTATATGTGATTGCCCTGCCGAATGTATAAAGAAGACCATTGATGAAAACCTTTTGCCGGTTCTCTATATCCCTGCTGAGGAACCCGACTGCTGTGATATTCATTGCAAGAGGGCATGGGCTGATGGCCGTCATCAGACCAAGCAATAATGCAGTAATCCAGGGCATTGTGCTGTTGTCCAGGAGATCAGTAAGAAATTCCATTATTTATAAGTAAGAAGGAACTCCACTTTTTCGTTGATCACTTCTTTAAATTTTTCAGGTTTCACAACAGCATACATGAAACCTTCATTGGTTATGTTAATTTTTTGATCGCCTTTTACAAGCAAAAGCGCCTGCCCGGAAATGCCAAGCTTTTGAGCTTTTTCTTTATTGCCAGCTTCGTCGAGGTTAAGCGACTGAAATGTTATCAATCCGCTTTTCACATGCTGCGGATACAAGACTTCCAGATCTTCCTTCGCCTGTGCCTCAATGGTTTTGCATGTTACACACCGGGCGGTAAAATGAAAATAATAAGCTTCAATCTTATCCGGATTATTCCCGGCATTATTGACCTTCTTATCCGGAATCTGTGACGAACAGGAGAAAAAAGGTGCAAGTAAGAGAACCGAAATGATCAACCTTAAAGTCTTCATGCCGATTATTATTGGTTATTAATTTTGGTGAGAATTTCCTTTACCTGTTTTACAGATGGCACCTGGCCGCTCAAAACAATTTTCTCATTTACAACAAGCACGGGAGTGTGCATAACCCTGTACTCCATTATTTTTACAATATCTTCTACTTTTTCGATAGTTGCATCGATACCGGCTTCAAAAACAGCTTCACGGGTAACTTTTTCGAGTGTCTTGCATTTCGGGCAACCCGTACCCAGAACTTTTATATTCATTTTTTTTGTTGATTAAAGGTTAACTTTTTTAAGCTTCTTTCCTGACTTTGAAATATGAAGCTGTCCCTCCTCAAATAAACTCCAGAGAAGTATTTTCGCTTCATCCCAGTTAGCCCGGTTAATACAATATTTAATGTATGGAGGATTAATTTCACCCTGGATCAAACCGGCATATTTAAGCTCTTTCAGATGCTGGGAAAGAGTGGATCTTCCGATTGGCAGTTCATCAACCAGGTCGCCGCTGTAGCAGCATGAATTCATTCCCGATAGTTTTTTCAATATATGCACCCTTGCAGGATGACTCAGCGCTTTAGCTATTCTCGCAATCCTTACAGCCTCCTCAGTGAATTCCATTTTCATCTTCAATGTTCATTATTTCGCAAAATAACGAAATGTTTACCTCTTATGAAAAAATATTTTACAAAAAAATTAACGTAATTATACGTCAGAATAAAATATAACGTATATTTGCGACATAAATATTCGCTATGGCTTATTCAAAAACAGAATTATTCAATGAGGAGCTCCGCCGGCTTGCCTTATATAACAAAGCACTTTCGCACCCGGCGAGGCTGGCTATTCTGAAATACCTTGCAGATATAAGAACCTGTATCACCGGCGATATTGCGGATGAATTACCGCTCAGCAGGACAACCGTGAACCAGCACCTGAGGGAATTGAAAGATGCCGGTTTGATCACCGGAACTGTGGAAGGGGTGAAGACATGTTATTGCATAAATAAGGAAAAGCTTGAGGAATTAAAGAGTGCCTCGGAGAAGTTTCTTAACAGCCTGAATGTATCGCCCGTCATGAATTGTGATATTTAATTTTCAAATTTTCAAATTGACAGGATGAAAATTCTAATTCTCTGTACCGGAAATAGTTGCAGGAGCCAGATGGCACAGGGGTTCCTGCAGTCATTCGACACAAGGCCCGAAGTGCATTCTGCAGGTACTTTTCCTGGGAAAGAAGTCAATCCAATAGCCATTGAAGTAATGGCTGAAGCGGGTCTTGATATAAGCGGGAACACACCAAAATCAGTCGACAGGTATCTCAATGATGCCTGGGATTATGTGATCACTGTCTGTGATGATGCAAATGAAACCTGTCCGGTTTTCCCCGGAAAAGTAAGCCACCGTCTGCACATGGGCTTTGAAGATCCTTCAAAGGCAACCGGTACCGGTGAATACATTTTAAGTGAGTTTCGGAGAATCAGAGACCAGATCATGAATGAATTTTACCATTTATATATTAATCAAATCAAACCACAATTATGAAAGCAGAAGATTTGAAAACCATTGTAAAAGAGAAATACTCTGAAATTGTAAAAGGCACCAACCCGTCAGCATCATGTTGTGTACCTTCATCGTGTTGCTCAGGAACGGTTTATACCGTATTCAGCGAAAATTACAAGAACCTTGATGGTTATAACCCGGAGGCCGATTACAATCTTGGGTGCGGTATACCTACCGAATTTGCCAGGATAAATGCAGGAGATACCGTTCTTGACCTCGGTTCAGGCGCGGGAAATGATTGTTTTGTCGCACGTGCGCTTACAGGAAAAAACGGGAAGGTTATCGGTGTTGACATGACAGAAGCAATGATAACAAAAGCGCGGGAGAACAGCAAGAAGCTGGGTTTCACAAACGTTGAGTTCAGACTTGGAGACATTGAAATGATGCCTGTTGAGGAAGGAAGCGTTGATGTCGTAATCAGCAATTGCGTTCTGAACCTTGTACCAGACAAAGACAAAGCATTTGCCGAAATATACAGAGTGTTGAAACACGGCGGACATTTATCCGTTTCGGATGTTGTTTTGCGTGGTTCCCTTCCTGAAAAGATACAGCAGGCCGCAGTCATGTATGCCGGTTGCGTCTCCGGAGCAATCGATATTGACCTGTATCTTCAGAAGTTGGAGAAGGCTGGACTTAAAAATATCAAAGTCCAGAAAGAAAAGATGATCACCCTGCCTGATGAATCGCTGCTTCCCTTGCTTGACCGGAAAGAGCTTGACGATTTCAGAAAATCAGGAGCAGGCATTTTCAGCATCACGGTATACGCAGAAAAGTAATTTCAATTCCCAGGTTTTAAATTTTAAAAACTCATGAAACCAAAACTTAAGTTCCTCGACAGGTACCTGACACTCTGGATCTTCCTTGCAATGTTTATCGGAGTATTCTCGGGCTATTTTTTCCCCGGAATTGTGTCTTTCTGGGAATCCCTGAAGTCATCGCCTGAAAGTACAACCAACATTCCCATAGCAATAGGATTGATCCTGATGATGTATCCTCCTTTGGCAAAGGTTAAATATGAAGAGCTCGGCGGGGTATTCCGCAATTTCAAGGTGCTTGGTCTTTCGCTGGTTCAGAACTGGGTAATCGGACCCGTACTGATGTTCACTCTTGCGATAGTTTTCTTCAAGCTCTTCCCGGGAGAGAACAATTCAAACCTTCCATACATGTATGGGATCATAATGATCGGGCTTGCAAGGTGTATTGCAATGGTGATTGTATGGAACGATCTTGCGCAGGGAGATACAGAATATTGTGCCGGGCTGGTAGCATTTAATTCAATATTCCAGGTACTTTTCTTCTCCGTATATGCGTGGCTTTTTATTGCGGTGTTGCCCGGATGGTTCGGCGTACCCACAAGTTCAGTTGTTGAAAATATAACAATAGGTCAGATTGCCAGAAGCGTGTTCATTTACCTGGGCATTCCGTTTATTGCAGGTTTTCTTACGAGGTTTATCCTTATCAGGGTGAAAAGTAAAGAGTGGTATCATACGGTATTTATTCCGAAGATCAGTCCCATAACACTCATTGCACTGCTTTTTACAATCATCGTAATGTTTTCACTCAAAGGCGAATACATTGTTAAACTTCCGATGGATGTGGTAATGATTGCAATTCCGCTTATTGTCTACTTCCTTATCATGTTCATGTTTTCCTTTTATATGAGCAGGAAGGCAGGAGCGACGTATGGGCAGACGGCAACACTATCATTCACGGCTGCCAGCAATAATTTCGAGCTGGCAATTGCTGTTGCAATTGCAGTTTTCGGGATAAATTCCGGAGAGGCATTCACGGCAGTGATAGGACCGCTTGTTGAAGTCCCGATAATGATACTCCTTGTGAATGTGGCTTTGAAATTCAGGGAGACGTACTTCCTGGAAAAGGCGTCCCGTTCACACTTGAGTGAAGCAGGAATTTGAATCCTTGAGGATGGATGATACCTGAACATTTTTGCCATTGTACATGTTAAAAATAAAAGCATATACAATGGCATTATACGAATCATTCAATCAATCAGGATTTTCCAAATTCCTCAACTCTCCAACCGGGAGGGTGATACGATTTGCATCAGGTGTGGGTTTTCTTCTGGGTGGTTGTCTTAATCGCAAAAAGGCCTCAGGTGTGATATCCATCCTGTGGGGCCTTCTGCCTTTGAGCGCAGGAGTATTTGATGTGTGCTACATAAGCGGTGCTCTTGGCGGCCCATTGTCGGGTAAAGAAATACGCGCCACGCAGGTTAAGTCCTGACTACTAAGATTCAAATCAGATTTTTTTAAATGAATTGATTAATTACAGTTTTGTTTGATTTTGAAATGTTTATATTTAACATTCCTGCAAATCAAAACTGTTATCAATGCGTTCCTTTTTTGTCACTCTTCTGATAATTTTCACACATTGTTCCTGCACAGAGCTTGTAACTTCTGATTTCGCAGAATTCTCTCCTGTCCCAACTGTTAACAGCATCCTGATTGCAGGAAAACCTTTGAAAGTTCATGTCTCACTGGCCGAAAAGCTTGATACAAGCCAGCTGACTCTGGTCAATGATGCAGATATTTCACTTTATATCGATGGGAATTACGCTGAAAATCTTTTCCCTGGCGAGGATGGATTATATTATTCTTCAGCAATAGTTGAGCCTTTGAGATCCTACAAGCTCGAGATAAATGTACCTGGCTATGAGACAATCACCTGTAATGAAATTCTTCCGTATCCTTCACCGATCCTGAACATTATTCATAACAACGATGCAGGGAAAGATGAAGAGGGTGTGATCTATCCATCTGTAACCTTATCATTTAAAACAAACCCATCTGAAACTGAATACTTCGAAATAATTATCAGGATTCTGCAGACCGGAAATGAATGGATAGCAACCCTGAAGAATATAACCGACCCTGTACTGTTGAATGAAGGGCTTCCGCTGACAATCTTCAGTAATGAGATCATTAGAGACCCGGTTTACGCAATGACTATAAACTATTTTACCGGATCATCCGGGTTTAGCGGAAACGAGCCATTTCACACCACGCTGTACCCTCTGATAATAGAACTCCGTTCCTGCAGTAGTAATTATTACCGCTTCGTCAAACAGAAGTATTTATATGAAAAGGGCAGGTTTCCAGAGTTTCTTGCAGCTTCAACGAATGCTTTTCAATTATTCTCAAATATTCCCGCCGGCTATGGAATATTTGCAGGATACTCAGTAGTAGTTTCAGATACCATTTTTCCAAAGTACTGATGAGGAGGTTTATTTTAAATAGCGCCGGATTAGTAATCCTTCTGAGCCTCCAGGTTAACGCTCAGCACAAAAGCAACGTTTCAGGATTTGTAAAGGATAAGGGTAACGGAGAACGATTGATCGGAGCCAACATTACTGAAGGTGGAACCACAAATGGGACTACATCAGATTACAATGGATATTTCAACCTTGTGGTTAATGATAATCCTACATTGAGAGTTTCTTTTATTGGCTATGAAGACCAGGTACTGAATCTGAACGTTGGTAATGATACTATCATTGATGTTGCTCTGTCACGGAATGTAGAACAATTGTCCGAGGTGACGATAAGTGCAGAAAGGAAACGCAGTGTCAATATCTCAACCCTGGATTATGTCCAGATGACACAGACACCTTCGCTTGGGGGAAAACCTGATGTAATCAAAGCGCTCCAGCTTCTGCCTGGTATAAGCTCACAAAAGGAGGGATCCAGCCTCATGATTGTCCGTGGCGGCGATCCGGGGCAAAACCTTTATCTTTTCGATAATGTCCCTGTCATTTATGTCAATCATCTTGGAGGTTTTATGTCGGTTTTCAATCCAGAGATTATCAACAATATCGATGTATACAAGGGGGGATTTCCTTCTAAATATGGAGGTAAACTCTCATCAGTGATGGACATAACCCAGAGAGAGGGCGATTATTCAACCTACAAGGGTTCGTTAAGTGCAGGCATCACGGATCTGTCTTTCAATTTTGAAGGACCGGCAAGATTTAAGAATTCTAGCTTTATTGTAGGTGCGAGAAAAACCTTGTTCGATCCTTTAATGGCATTGATCCAGCTAAGCCCGATTGCGGAAGGCGATTATATCGTGGCGTACGGTTTTCATGATTTCAACGGCAAGTTTTCCTGGAAGCCGGATCAAAAGAAAAGCCTGAGCTTAAACTTCTACCAGGGAGATGATTACCTTAATTACTGGTCCTTAAAGAAGGAAAAATACAGAATGGGTGATATCTGGGGAAACTGGCTGATCTCGGCAAAATACAACACCATATTGTCTTCAAGATTATTTTCATCAAGCAGTCTTTCATTTACGCGTTACAGGCTAAGAGAGTTTATGAAATACAATATACCAAACCAGGATACAGCCATTACAATTAAAGAAAGTTATAAATCATCCGTAAGGGATCTCTCATTCAGGTCAGGAATGAAATTTACGGCATCGGAAAGATGGTTTGCCGAGTACGGTATTCAAGGCTCTTACCTGTCCATGATTCCTAATGAAATGTACATTTCAACACAGGCAGTTCAGCAGCAGGCAAAGCCGGTCAATTCATTCGAAACAGCCATTTATGCAGACAACAAATTCATAGTTAAAGACAGATTGTCAATAACCCCCGGTTTCAGGTTGAACAGTCATTTAACACGTGGTTTTTCAGATCTTTCTTTTGAGCCAAGACTGAATGCCGACATACAAGTATCGAAAAATCATTCCATCAGCATCAGTTATATGAAGGTTTCGCAGTATTCACATCTCGTTTTCACTACTGGAAGCATAATGAATAACGAAGTCTGGATCCCTGCCGGTAAAAAAATACCTCCTGCAAAATCTGATCAGGCGACAGCCGGGTGGAACGGCTCATTCATGAATGGAAAATTCACTTCCGAGCTAAGCTTTTATTATAAGGACATGTACAATCTCTCCACGTACAAAGATGGATACACCAGCCTTACAGGTGATGAGAACTGGATTACAAAGGTCGAAACAGGGGGGAAAGGGAGATCGATGGGAGTTGAATTTCTTATCAGGAAGAATTCAGGGAACTGGACCGGGTTCATCGGTTATGTTCGATCAAAGACGACGCGCCAGTTCCTGAATATAAATGGCGGCAAGCAATATCTGTTTGATTATAATCGTCCGAATAATCTCTCGATTAACCTCAATCGAAAGATTAATGATAATCTCAACCTTAATCTTGTCTGGATTTACCAGACCGGTTTGCCCTATACTGAAGCAATCGGAAGGCAGTATATACCATCAGTGATTGATGACAGGTTGGGGAACGACTTCTTTTATGAGGGATTGATTTATGGTGAGAGAAATGGAGCCAGGATGAGAGATTATCACAGGCTTGATGTCGGTTTGACCTGGTCGCGTTACAACAGGAGAAACAATAAAATTGAGTGGAATTTTTCTGTTTATAACCTCTATAACAGGCACAATCCTGTTTTCTATTATTACAATTCGAATAAATCCATGAACTTTTCAAATCCTCAGTGGAATCATGATTTCAGACCTTTATCATTATACCAGCTAAGCTTGTTTCCTGTTATGCCTTCTGTCTCGTATAAGGTATATTTTGATCCTGTGGCAAGGAAAGAAAGAATTGAATCTCAGAAAGCGATCGCTCTTCAAAAATCCAGGGAATCACAGGATGCATCAACAACCACCTCAAATGGTTCAAACATTAAGGACCGCTGGAACATTAAAGCAGGTTATTCATTTCCATTAGGTCCATCAGTGAAATATGATCCGGAAAAAATCAGAAAGTACAATCTTGAACTGAACTATGGATTTCTTGATAATGTTGAAGCTGGAATTTATGCCGGGTACTCTAACATTCACCTGTTTGAACGCGTTTCACCAAATGGAACCCGGGGATACACCAGGAGCGGCTTCTTTTACGGTGTCAACTTCAATTATCATCTTCTCCCGTATTTGATAAAAAAGGATGATCTTAGATTTGACCTGTATGTCACAGGGAAGCTTGGCGGCGTAACAATAAAATCAACAAAGAGCTATGAAGAACATTGCCTCGGAGGAGGCGCGGCGATCTATTTATTTGAGCACCTGGGATTTTTTGGAGAATACACTTACGGGAAGTTCTACAATACGCCTCCCAGGCATATATTTGAAAGACCTGTTCATAACAAAGTAACCTTTGGTCTGTCGATAAAATTCAGGTGACAATCCAGGTCGACCTGCGGAAATGGGTGGGGGGGAACGCTGCAAAGCAATCAAATGAGTCCGCTCTCAGGTGTAATTGTTTCAAACACTCACTCAGGAAAAAGACTGACATCGGGATTATTCGCTCGCCAATGTGGGCTCGCTCATGATCCCTGGGGGAAACGCTGCAAAGCAATCAAATGAGTCCGACACTCACTCAGGAAAAAGACTGACATCGGGATTATTCGCTCGCCAATGTGGGCTCGCTCATGATCCCTGGGGGGAACGCTGCAAAGCAATCAAATGAGTCCGCTCTCCGAGCGGTTTTTGTTTTATTCAAATTACTCACCCGGGCGAGCCCGGTTCGTATTTGAATAAAACAAAAATCCCGCAGCATGCTGCTGCGGGACTCATTTGATTGCTTTGCGGAGAAAGAGGGATTCGAACCCCCGATGCCGTGGATACAGCATAACGGTTTTCAAGACCGCCGCATTCGACCGCTCTGCCATTTCTCCCTTTGTCCTCCGAAGCTCCAGCTAAGAAAGGCCCTTGTCTTCCGCGGTGTTGGCGGAGGATTCGTCATTTCCGGGTCGATTCGGAAAGACGCCGCAAATATAATGCTTTTTACCTTTATTCATTCCGGCAAATCCTGTTTTCAATTGAAAATTATGTAAACTGCAGATATTTAAATAATTAGCATTTTTATTAACAGGATATGAACAGCGGAAACGTAAATAGTTGGTTCAAATCCACATTTTATGGGCCTGAGAGGCAACTACATAAAAAAGGCTTTTTCAGGAAATAAATCTGTCTTTTCAGCCGTAAACTGCCATTATTTGTGGAAAAACGATTAAATAAATTTGCACAGAATAAATAAAAAAATAAATTTGTATTCAATTAGTAAGATTGGTCTAACCCTTAAATCTTTCATTATGACAAAAAAAGAATTAGTTAATGCCATTGCTGCTGACGCAGGTCTTTCCATTAAAGATGCCGGAAAAGCATTGAATGCTTTTGTTGTTGCATTTGGAAAATCAATGAAAAAAGGCTCAAGAATCCAGCTTCCCGGTATGGGCACTTTCAGAGTTGACAAAAGAAGTGCAAGAGTTGTCCGCAACCCGCGCACCGGCCAGAAACTGAATGTACCTGCTAAAAAAGTCGTTAAGTTCAAAGCAGCTCCGGCACTTAACAAAGGTCTTTAATCTTAACTGATTGAGATTGTACAGGGGTGTTTTTCATACACCCCTTTTTTATTTATGACACATCTCGCTTAGGGCATGGAAAACTAAACTTTTTTTATTACTTTTGAATTCGTGAAAATCCCTTCATAATCCGGTCTGTTATGAATTGTATAATAGTCGATGATGATAAGCTTAGCTGCAAGATAATTGAAGGGTATGTTCATAAATATTCGTCCCTCAACCTGGCAGGCATTTATAACGACGCCATTGAAGCCAGGAACATCCTGACACAACGGCGCGACATCGATCTTATCTTCCTCGATATCATGATGCCTGAAATGGACGGATTTGATTTTATCGGCAGCCTCGAATCACCGCCTAACATCATTATCATCTCATCAGCAGAAGAACATGCACTCAAAGCTTTCGATTTCAATGCCGTAGATTATCTGCTTAAACCTGTAACCTATTCCAGGTTCTGCAAGGCAATAGATAAGCTCCAGAAATATTATAACAGGAAAGAGGTTTCATCAAATTCAGGCGACGAAGAAATTTTCATTAAAAGCGGATCTTCCCTTGTAAAGCTCAAGCTGCGTGAAATAATTTACGTCGAGGCGCTCGAGAACTACGTAACCGTTAACACGAACGAAGAGAAATATACAATTCATTTTACGATGAAGGCCATAGAAAGTCAACTCCCCTCCAGCCTTTTTATCCGGGTCCATCGTTCATACATAGTGAATAAGACAATGATCCAGTCAATAAGGGAAAACACCCTTGAACTGAACCTCGGAAATACAGTGAAGAGCATCCCGGTCGGAAAATCCTACCGCGACTCACTCCTGAACGAGATCAATGTCATGGCAAGATAACGCGCCTTCTTTCCAATGCTAACAAACAGACAGCTTTTCCTGATGCATGTCGGACAGACCTCTGACGCGCCGATGATGCTTGAAATATCACATGCTGCCGGCGTCTTCATGTATTCACCGGATGGAAAGAAATATCTCGACCTTATCTCTGGCGTGTCTGTAAGCAATACAGGCCATTGTCATCCCGAAGTTGTAAAAGCCGTTCAGGAACAGGCTGCAACTTATATGCACCTGATGGTTTACGGTGAAGTGATCCAGAGCCCCCAGGTGAAATATGCTGAGCGGATAGCTGGATTACTCCCATCTTCCCTTGGCAGCATATATTTTGTCAATTCCGGCAGTGAAGCCGTTGAAGGAGCACTGAAACTGGCAAAACGATATACCGGGAGAAGCAGGATGGTCTATTTCAGGAATGCGTACCATGGCAGCACGCATGGTCCTTTGAGCGTACAGGGAAGCGAGAAGTTCAAAAACGCCTTCCGCCCTCTTATGCCTGATACCTTCATGGTTGATATTTCCGGCGAAAATGCTGCTGAAATGATCGATGAAAAAACTGCATGCGTTATCATCGAACCGGTTCAGGGTGAAGGAGGAGTGATTGATGCCGGAAAGAAATTACTCGAAGCGCTTAGAAAAAAATGCACTGAAACCGGTGCCCTGCTCATCTTTGACGAGGTGCAGACAGGTTTTGGCCGCACCGGAACAATGTTCGCTTTTGAGAAGACAGGGGTGGTCCCCGACATCCTCCTCCTTGCAAAGGCATTGGGAGGCGGAATGCCTCTTGGAGCCTTTGTTTCATCTTCTGAAATATTGTCTTCACTCATTTCGAATCCTGTTCTTGGCCACATAACGACATTCGGAGGGCACCCGGTATGCTGCGCCGCAGGTCTGGCTTCACTCGAAGTCATTATTAAAGAGGATCTCGTTGTCAAAAGCCTTGTCAGATCAGAACTGTTCAGGAAGTATCTCGTTCATCCACTGATTTCGAAAGTACGTGGCGCAGGATTGCTCCTTGCAGTTCAGATGACTGATCCAGGGTACATTCCATATGTAATTGCTCATGCTCCCGATTATGGCATCATTCTTGATTATTTCCTGTTTTGTAATGATGCTTTCAGGATCGCACCTCCCCTGGTAATAACGGAAGAGGAGATAATCTATGCCTGCAGGCAGCTTTTAAAACTCCTTGATGATGCAGGGAAGAGCTTTCGAAAATGAGAACGTTTATTCTTCATATCGTCATTTTGATCCTGGTGCCTTTTACTCTGAAAGGCCAGGATGTATATTCCGATACCGAAGCCGAACTTGAAAAACTATTCTCAAGACTCGCTTCAACATCTGCTGACAGTGATCGCATAAGGGTCAATGATTCAATACGATCCGCAATTTCCGCTTATGCTTCAACAGAACAGGTCTTTGCTCATACTTTTTCAACGCTCAGATACCTGGGACAGGTTACTTCAACAGATACATTGCTTAAAATAATAAGCTGGAATCTCAATCTCGAAAATTACAAAGGGAAATATTTCTCGTATTTCATCAGGAAAGGCAATGATGCGGGGCAAAACCGGGTTATAAACCTTGAAGCTGATTATAATGTTAATAAGATAGATACAGATACCACCCTGACAGCCTCGCAGTGGTATGGGGCACTCTATTATGCAGTCAGGCCTGTTTTATCTGAAGGAAGCAGGAGATGGATAGTGCTTGGCCTCGATTATGGCAATCCTGCAGTCACCAGGAAAATCATAGATGTACTCTCTTTCGATGATAACGACGCTCTTTTATTCGGAAGAAAATGGTTCGAAAATCCTTCAGGAGTGCGGTACAGGGCTGTTTTTGAATACGCTTCATCGGGAATGATGACCTTAAGGTTCAACTCCGACAGTTCGATCGTATTCGATCACCTGGTTCAGATCCCTTCTCTTACGAGCAACAATAAGGTTTATTATGGTCCTGATTATTCATATGATGCGTACGTCTTTGAAAATGGAACGTGGAAATTTAAGCTGAATGTTGATGCCCGGAATTTGGAGTGAGTTCGTATCTTAGCAGGATGGCGGCAAATATCAGGACGAGTCTTTATTGCTTCGATGCCCATCGCAGCTTCACTGAAGAGATCCGAAAAAAGTTCGATGATCAGGAACGTTATGTTATCCATTCCTTCCAGTCCCATGATGATTTGATTGCTTCTCTAAAGAAGGAGAAAGAGAACAAGTCGTGCAAAGTCTCGATTATCGGTGTAACTGACTCAAGTGAACAAAATGACCTTACCGACAGGCTGACCTCCGAAATAAGGAAAATAAGCCCGCTTGCCGGAATTATACTGATCTTTGCGCCGGAAAAGATGGATGAGGTAAAGAAGAATCTTAAATTCAATATTGATGCCTATATTCCGCAGAATTCCAACTTTGTTCTGAGAGTTCACAATTTTGTTAAAAAGATCCTCAGCGAACATAATATCACCATACACAGGAAGCGGAGAAACAGGTCGCTGCTCGTACTTTTCCTCTTCCTGGTCTTTTCAGTACTGTTCGCCATCTTCGCTTCATTTAAATTCCCGCTGTTTTTCTGACTCTGTTTGAAGGATACGGTTGAACTTTACTGAAAAGGATGACTATTTGTCAGTTTTTACGATCGGCATAAATTTTGAAAGTCGGCCTTGAATTTTGATGTCGAACAATAAAATTATATACTATGGAAACCGGTAAGATCGGAGTAACCACTGAGAACATTTTCCCAATCATTAAGAAATTCCTTTATTCGGATCATGAAATCTTTCTTCGTGAGCTGATCTCCAATGCGGTAGACGCGACGCAAAAGCTGAAAGCTCTCGCTTCTGCCGGAGAATTTAAAGGCGAGACCGGTGAAATGAAGATCCACGTGGCAGTGGACAAAAAGAAAAAAACGATAACTGTATCCGATCAGGGGATCGGCATGACGCGGGAAGAGCTCGATAAATACCTTAATCAGATCGCGTTTTCAAGTGCGAACGAGTTCCTGGATAAATATAAGGACCAGATAAACAATATAATAGGTCACTTCGGACTCGGTTTCTACTCGGCATTCATGGTTTCGGAAAAGGTGGAGGTTGTTACCAGGTCCTTCCGCGAAGGCGCACAGCCGGTCAAATGGACTTGCGACGGAAGTCCTGAATATACAATCGAGGAAACAAAAAAGGAGAACATAGGAACTGATGTAATTCTTCACATCGACAAAGAATCGAAAGATTTTCTTGAAGAAGAAAAAATAGAGCAGTTGCTTAAAAAATACTGCAAGTTCCTGCCTGTTGAGATTGTATTTGGGAAAGAACAGGAATGGAAAGACGGCAAGTATGTAGACACCGGCAAGGATAAAATAATCAACAATACAAAACCGGCATGGACCCAGAAGCCATCAGAGCTCAAGGATGAAGATTACATGAAGTTTTATAGGGAGCTTTATCCGGCAGGCGATGAGCCGCTCTTCCATATTCACCTCAATGTCGATTATCCTTTCAAGCTTACCGGTATTCTCTATTTCCCTAAGATCAAGAGCAACATTGAGATCCAGAAGAATAAGATACAACTCTATTCAAACCAGGTATTCGTCACGGATTCGGTTGAAGGAATTGTTCCGGAATTTCTGACATTGCTTCACGGTGTAATTGATTCACCCGATATCCCTCTGAACGTTTCGAGAAGCTATCTTCAGAGCGACTCTAATGTCAAAAAGATTTCCTC
>JBLNAO010000038.1:0-10307 GCA_050259395.1 Chloroflexota bacterium | reverse complement strand
TAACGAGTGGATTATCATCCCAGTACCGGGCAATCTCCACCTGTTCATCGGAGAGAGCCTTGTTGATGTTATAGACTTCTTTTACAAAAGTGAAGAAAACTCCTGATGTATCCAGGCTGAATTCAGGCGGAGGTGAAGGTTTGAACTGCGAAGCTGAATCCATCACCATTGGTTTCATGGTATTCCAGCACCACTCAACTCCATCGAGGTAGTCGGGCGGAGTTGTTCTCCATTTACCGGATGCATTGCTTCCTATGTATTTTGGTTTTCCCCTGGATTGGGCATAACCGTCATTTTTTGCGCGCTTGAGGATTACCTTCGCAATAGAATCACCGAAAGAGACAGACCGTTGATAAACAGTGTCGCTTAGCTGTTGCCTGAAATAGCCATAAAGCGATTCTTCATAATTGCGCAGTGAATCGACTGAGAAAACTCTTGCATTTCTGACAACATTGAAAAATGCCTTGCTCGCGGAAAGAGTGAAGTTGTACTCCTTCCCGGGTACGGGTTGGGGTATTGGTCCGAAATCTTTCAGCCTTGCAGTGATCGAGGATGTACCTTCCTTGCTAAACCTGATGGCTTCGTATGAAGCAAGTGAGGCATAGACGTACAGGCGGCTTGCCACCGGAGGAGAAAAACCATCATATATAATAACCTGTGTGAGCTGATCCTGGTTCTGATGAAGGATGTCGGCATCTTCAGGTTTAACATCGTTGCTTTTTTTGCAGCTGCTTATTATAATAATAAAGAGTATGGGTATAATCTTTTTCATGGATCTGTATGAAAATTGTGATTTGTTAATTCGAAAATTTTCAGTGCGCCACGGTTTTGCCCGGCTGCAAGAAGGTATTTGCCGTCAATTCCTCTTAATTTTACAATTCCCCTGCCATTACCGGGTAAGTAAATCCCGCTTTCGGCAGCGGAAAGAACACGAAAATTGCCTGCGCCGTCTCCTTTGAGCAATAGCCCGTTCAAAGCATCGTACCTCCCGACTGAGACATCTGTCCCAAAATCGTTTGTGGTAAAAACCAGGTCAGGGTTCCCGTCTCCGTCAAAATCACCGGCAACAATACCGTTCAGAATGGAAAATTGCGCTTGTGCGGGTAAAGGGATGAGTGTGAATCTGCCATCACCGTCATTACGGCAGTATGATGATTCGAAGTAATTTGCTTTAAGGATCAATGCTTTTTTCAGCTGATCCTCAGAAAACAATTTATCGATGGTTGCCATCGCATATGATTTATAATTCTGGAATCTAGCCCTCATGCTGATCATCTGTTTTACAGCATCATCGCGGCCGCTTGCGGGAAACTCGTGCCGGGAGGTGTCGTTCTGGCTTGCCGCAAGGTAGATGGACAGGAAAGAATCATAGCTTCCGTTCAGGTCGAAATCAGATGCATAAACCGATACAGGATACTTTTCCGATGCATGGTAAAAAGTATTCAGTCCCAGGTTGCCTGCAACATAATCCATGTCCCCATCCTTGTCAAAATCGCCACAAGAAAGGGATGTCCACCAGCCGGTTTTATCACTGATTCCCGTTTTTGCCGTGACGTCACTGAAGACTCCATTATCATTTTCCAGGAAAGTCAGGGGCATCCATTCACCTGCGAGGACCAGGTCGTACCAGCCATCGTTATTGAAATCGGTGAAAAGAGCATCATTTATCATGCCTGCATTTACAAGACCCCTGGCAACTTCCGATGTTACATCAGTGAATTTTATCCGCCCCTTTTCCGAATCGTTGCGGAATATAAAACTTGATACAGGCCTTGGATAATTCCATGGATCAACCCTGCCGCCTACGAAAAGATCATCATCGCCATCCCTGTCAAAATCTGCAACTCTCACGCACGATTTGCTCACAAAGTTGCGGGGTAGTGCATTCACATCTTCAGTGAAGTTTCCTTTGCCGTCGTTTTTATAGAAATGATCCTGGTATTGTGGCGTGTTGCTTTCATTTTCATATCCCCCGGAACAGATATATAAATCCTGGTCGCCATCGCGGTCGGCATCAAAAAGAACCACACCTGCATCATCATGGTTTTTTGATTCAAGTTTTTTTTCGGGAAGCAGCTGTTTTTGCGTGAAGGTGCCGTCTTTCTGCTGAAGGAAGAGCTGCGTGCTGTTGTTTGAAGAACCGCTGATGACGATATCTTCGAGACCGTTGCCATCAGCATCGCCGCCTGCCAGGAAGGGACCTGATTCAGAGAATTTGTGAGGAAGCAGCTTCTGAATATTGAAATCTGCAAAATCATCTTCATGGTGAAGATACCGGATACCCGTCTCAGGAGTTATATCCCTGAAGAGGGCATTCATTCCGGACTGTGTTTCCCATGTATAAACCCTGTCAGCATCGGTTGATTTGACAATCAACACCCTGTCCACCGGAACATTCCTGATAACCTGCATCTTAAGATCAGGCCATCTGACAACAACAGAATCCACATTCCTGTTTTCTCCAAGCCCGAAATGGGCAATATTTTCGAGGGACGAAATGTATCCCCGATATGGACTGATCTCTGCTACCTGTTTCTTATCATTGCCATAGTATATTTCAATGCAAGCGCCCAGTCCATCCCTGTTTTTAGTGTCTCCTTCAGGTTTGATCCTTATGTAATGGCTTTTCTCCTGTGATTTTTCCCTTGAATTATTCCTGTATAATGAGGCTTCATCGTTAATATTATTGATCACCACGTCGAGGTCTCCATCGCTGTCAAGATCAGCACATGCAGCCCCGTTTGAGAAACTTGCTTCTGTCATGCCCCATTCCGTGGAAACATCGGTGAAGGTCAGGTTTCCATTATTCCTGAATGCATAGTTATGGATTTTCACTTCGGGGATCTGGCTCAGCATTACCTGTTTCGGAGTTGAGTTAAATGCTTTTGCACGGAACATTGCGAAATCATGATCAGTGACGTCCTTCGGGAAACCGTTGCTGATTATCAGGTCGCGGTAGCCGTCATTGTCAAAGTCGGAGAGAAGTGGCGTCCAGCTCCAGTCAGTGGCGGTGATACCGGCAAAATAACCTATCTCGCTGAAAACCGGCCTGCACACCGAATCATCCTGAAAGCAGGGCCCCATATTGAGCTGAAGGACGTTCCTCATGTACTGGTAATTGTATCCGAACCGTTCGATGTTCTGGTATGTCTGGTAGCTGTTTGAAGGAAGCATCATCTTTTTCCTGTAATTGTCCTCGGGGTTCATATCGAGGGAAATCACATCCATCAGTCCGTCGTTATTTATGTCGGCTATATCGTTACCCATTGAATTGGATGATGTATGCCTGAAGTACCTGTTCAGCTCATTTGTAAAGGTGCCGTCATGATTGTTTATCCAAAGCAGGTCATTTGCAAGGAAATCGTTCCCAACGTAGATGTCCTTCCAGCCATCCATGTTAATATCCGTTATGATTGCAGAATGGCTGTATCCCTCTGTCTGTATCCCTGCCCGGGCGGAGACATCAGTGAATACCGGGTGGTTCAGGGTGCTGTCCCAGTCGTTGCGCAGAAGCTTGCCCGTGCTCGGGTTAGTGCGGTTCTTCATTACGGGACGGAAAAGATAAGGCGAAATCCTGCTGTTGATTTCGTTCACAACAAGATAAACATCGAGATCGCCGTCGTTATCATAATCAAAGAAATTGGCCTGCGTAGTATGTGAATCATCGTCCAAACCATACCCTGAAGCCTCCTCGGTAAAGACCGGAATACCTTTTTTATCCAGTCCGCGGTTTATATACAGCAGGTTTTTCCTGTCTTCACGGCTCTTCTTCTGCGTGGCTGAGACATAAATATCTGCAAGACCATCGTTGTTTATATCAATTATGGAAACGCCCCTGCACCATTTGCCGTTACCGGTTACACCTGCTTTCTGAGTTACATCGCGGAACCTGAAATTTCCTTCATTGAGATATAATCTGCACGGCACAAGATTCCCTGAAAAGAAAAGATCGGGCAGCCCGTTATTGTCAAAATCGCCGATACCGACACCTGCGCCATTATAAATGTTTTCATTCTCAAGCTGATTAATCGAGTCATTCTGGATTATCAGATTATTGAAAGTGATCCCTGAATGATGTGAGGAGACTTTTTGCAACAGTGTTTCCTGTTTGCTGCAGGAAATTATCAGCAGTAAAAAAAGAAGAAAGATATGGATCTTTGCAGATTTGCGGTTTCTACAATCCATTTGGCGCAATATAAAATAAGAAATAAGGGTCCGGTTGTCTTTAAATGTTCCAAGTATAGGAACAAGCAGACACAACAATTTGTTTACAGCAAATTTTTGATTTGATCAGGCTGACTCTGAACTTAGTTTTACCACATCGATCCTGTTATATCCCGAACGGCCGAAAGGACGTGGCATCGGCTGGGCAATACCGTTGGCATCGATCGTTCTGCACCGTATTTCGAATTCACCTGGCTCGTCAACCCTGAGCAAAGCTGTCCAGTGTACGATTGTATTTGGAATTGGCCAGGCATAGGGATTTCCCGTTCCAGGATCGATCTGCATCACCTCGGGCAGTTTGCCTCCCGGCAAATCACTTCCCCAGTTTTCCGGTGGGGGAAGGATTATTGCATCACGCCAGTCACCATTCACGAGATACGGATCATTTTCAGGAAGCTTCGAAGCAGGCTTAACCCAATACTGTACTTTATCAAGGCCTGAGCTTCCGACCTGGGCAAGGCCGGTTACGGCAAAAGGTTGTCCCGGTTTCACCTTGTCAGGAGCCTGGATGAATCTTGCACAGGTTTTCACCCTGCTTTCAACATCGTTGTTGGCTTCAGCGTAAGTATCATTAGCATGATAGCTATTGGTCACCAGAATTTTCTGCAGCCATTTGATTGAACGGTTCGAGTACATCCCCGGAACGAACAGCCTGACAGGTCCGCCGTTGGCCTGAGAAATATATTTCCCGTTCAGCTTGTAGCATAGAATGACGGGAAGCTCTCCGGGAGCCTCCTCAAGTATCGTGCTGACGGGCAGGGAGCCGCGGAAGATCTGTTTTTCATCATTGTTGTGATAGCCATAGAAAAAGATCCTGCGAATGTTCTGCCTGGGTTCGGTCATCCAGAAAATATCCCTTAAAGGTACGCCTTCCCAGAGACCCATTCCATAAAGCCGTGGTGAGTTAGTGCAGGTAAGAGCATGCAGATAACGGACAGCCTTAGTTTCTGCAATCTTCATCAGATGTTCCCAGGTTATAGCATTGCCTTTTTCTACCGTAAGAGGATTACCGATCTCGGAATTGCTTTCAGGATCAGGAATGACTTCCAGCTTCCAGGTTTCAGGTGTAAGGCCGATGGAAGCAAGTTTATCCCCGGCTATTTCCGTAAGCACCGGGTTACCGCGACGCTGAACAATGAACTTGTCAGCAGGAGTGAGATATTCAAGCTCTGAGATGGCCTTGGCTACAAGCGGATGCTTCAGAACTTTCTCTTCTTCACGGGTTATACGGTAGCCTTTTGCAGGATTCCCGCTCAGGCCGGCGTTTATGAAAGGAACACCGGCCGCAACCGCCCCCATCTTCAGCAATGCTTCACTTCTTGACATTTTCGATTTGTTAATTCCGTCTTTTTTCCTGCTTTCCGACATCTCAAATATTGTTTACAATCCGATCTCAAAATAAATAAAAATTGATCAACTATTTCCTCAAATCGCGCTTCGTTCCTGCCTCCAGGATTACATTTTCTGCCCGCCTTGAATATTCATGACAATTCCTTCTAACTTTTAGAATTCACAATTGTTACAACTAGATTATTATTCCATTTGTAAATTATAAAAAGAGGGTATTATGGAACACATAGAAATTAAAAACATAGCGGAAATTCTTAATTTCTCCCAACCGGATGAAGTACGTGAATTTCCAAAGGGCAGGATTGAGATAATCAACCTGGGTGACTCTACATTCGGAAAGGCCGTATTCGAGCCCGGGTGGAAATGGTCAGAATCGGTCAAGCCAATTGCAAAGACGGATAGCTGTCAAGCTGCGCATGTGAACTATCACATTTCCGGCGAACTCATGGTAGTAATGGATGATGGAACCAGGATTCATTGCAGGCCAGGAGATGTTTCAGTTCTGGCGCCCGGACATGATGCCTGGGTTTTGGGAAATGAACCAGCCGTTATGATCGATTTTCAGGGAATGAAGAATTACGCGAAGTAATATTTCATTCAAATTTTTGAAATAATTCAAGCTATCCCCTGGCTTTCTTATGCGGCCAGGTAGTTATTCTATTGTGTTTTTAAAGTTGCAACCACAGAGTATTCAATCCAGCTCATAAATATGCTGGTTGAACATTCTTGGTATTTAAGTGATTCTTTCAACCAATACATTGAAAAGAATTCAGAATGTTTTTTCCAAAAGCTAAATTTGGTAATTAAAGAGTAGAACGGATTACCGCAAATGAAGGAATTACATCTCGTACGCACAACAAGCACCCCCGAGGTTTACTGCAACCCACAGGGAGTCATACGAATAGTTGGAAGGGGTATTGATGTAAAAGCCGAGCCCGAAGAGCTTACTCAATGGATTAACGAATATGTTGATAATCCTGCCGAAGTGACCAACGTCTACATAGCTTTCGAATATATCAATACAGTGAGGGTCAGAAAGTTGCTGGAGCTTCTCAAATCCCTGATATTGATAAAGAACAAGGTTATAATTCACTGGTATTATGAATTCGACGATGTTGACATGCAGGAAAGAGGAGAGTATCTCTCCATGACTCTTAACTATCCCATTCAATATATCAGGGTGCATAATATTTCCGGACTTTAGAACAATTGATCAATGAGACGATATGAAGTTCATCTTTTCGACAAGTTCAAGTGACAGGCTGAATGATCTGTGGTTGCTGATCTTCAGGGTAACACTGTCGGTCTTCCTCCTCACCCATGGGTTGCCAAAGCTTGCCATACTGATTGAAGGCAATGGCGGTGATTTCTCCGATCCTCTCGGAATAGGGAACAATTTTAGTCTCGTGCTGGCCGTGCTCGGGGAAGTTGTGGGTCCTTTTCTTATAATCCCGGGTATTATTACAAGGCTTGCCTCAATACCGGCACTGACCACAATGGCCGTAGCCGCTTTTATGGTGCATGGCAATGATCCTTTCAACATCAGGGAGATGGCGCTGCTTTATCTTGTCGGCTTTCTGGCTATTCTTATCCTCGGACCCGGGAGATATTCCGTCGATCAGCTGATCTATAAGAAATGAATTATTTAGCAATCCATATTTAACAAAGCATTTGTTTGTTCACATACTATTGATCAAACCTGAACAATTGCAGCTAAATATTTTTGTTGTGTTTTACAAATAATCTTCGAAATTGTTTGAGATTTCCGCAAAAAACCGTAACTTTATAATTATGATCACTTTGTGAATACCATACAGGGCTAAATTCTGCCCGGAAAAAGTTTATTTGGGGATACATTTCCAATTTCTGTTTTAGATACTGCATTGGGATTGATTGTTTTGTCTGATTCATAATTAAATTTAATAAACATGCGGCTATGACTACCGATAGTAAAATTGACAACTTCTTGTCTGTTATGGTTTCAAATGATGCTTATCCATCAAAAGACAACCTGATGTTTAAGTACGATCAGATATTTGGCAACATTGATTTCAGGGGTAAAAACGTGCTTGAAATAGGGGGCGGTCATGGCGTATTTTGTTTTTATGCTTCAATCAGGGGAGCCAAATGGGTTGTGAATCTTGAGCCTGAAGGAGCCGGCAGTAAATCAGGTTATATAGACAAATTCAATTTACTTAAAGAGGCCCTGGGTGTCAATAACGTAGAGTTGATTGCAAGCACATTCCAGGAGTATAATCCTCATAACAGGAAATTTGATATTATCCTGCTGTATAACTCTATAAATCATCTTAATGAAGAAGCGTGTATAGATTTAAGAAAAAATTCCGCTTCCTGGGATGCTTACAAAAACATATTCAGGAGAATTTATTTAATCTCGAACAATGATGCTAAAATTATTATCGGCGATTGTTCAGATAAAAATGTGTTTCCATTATTAGGATTAAAAAACCCTATTTATAAAAAGATAGAATGGTTTAAACACCAATCACCGATTGTATGGACCAGGTTACTGAAAGAATGCGGTTTTTGCAATCCCGTAATATCCTGGACCTCTTTCAACAGTTTTGGCAAGATTGGTAAATATCTTTTTGGCAATAAATTAGTTTCTTTCTTTTTAATCAGTCATTTTGTGCTGAAAATGGATACGAAGTGAGCGTTGCTCCGAAGAATCAAATGCAACGCGTATATTACTTTTCAAGCATCCGGAGCTTTATGTCCCGTATCGCTCCGGTAGTCTGATATGTAGTTATTCCGAAAGGGACACAGGATTCAACCTCAGATCGCAACGAAAGTTGGGAATCAGCAATAGTGAAATCCACGAACTTTTCCTGTTCAACCCATGCCTCGACCTTCTCATCGGTTACCCTGAGGCGGACAGCCCACCACCAGCCTTTCCCGAAATAAAAATTCGTCTGGGTGGAATTATGCGCCGCATCGGATCCGTCAATGCAGCTGAGTCCTGTAACTGATCCACCCCATCCTCCGAGAACAAGGGTGAGGAATGAATCCTTTACCGGGAAGGTCATCCCGCAGAAGAAATCATTTCCTTCAACCCTCCTTGCATAGAGTGTGACTTCATAATTCGTTTTAGGAAAATCCTCTTTCCACCTGATCCCTGACATTATTTTACCTTTGCCTATGATAATGGAGCTATCGGCAATATAAATTTCACCATGGTCCTCATAATCCATGATCTCCCAGCCGTCAAGGGTAATACCATCAAAAAGGCTTTGATTGTCCTGCATGCCGGTACCTGACAGCAGAAATAAAGCTATTGCTATAATATTAATCATAATCTTTTTTTTCAGTCAGCGCTGTCGAATCAATATTCTACAGTTTTTCCTGTTTTGGCAGATTCCCTGGCAGCATCAAGGATCCTTACTACGATCATGTTGTTTTCAACCGAGTATGGGTCATAGGTCTTCATGATTATTTTACGGCGTATTACATCAGCGAAGTAGCGGAATGGGTCTTCATAGACTTTGATATTATCGGTGTTAAATGTTCTTTTCAGCTCTACTTTTCCGGATTGGTTTCTCAGCCTCATATCATTTTTGTTGTCAGCCAATAAATACCCCTTTTCACCATATATCTCCATGTCCTTGCGGCTGAAAGGCCAGTTCCATGATGCCTGGATAACACATTCGCTTGAGGGATATGAGACAATTATTGTCGCATCATCGTCCACTTTTGGGTAGACTGAAGGTTTAAATTGCCTCGTGACGGCTGTTACTGAAACCGGTTGTTCGCCCTTTTTCAGGAATGTCATCAGGTTTGCCCCGTAGCATCCGAAATCTATGATGGCGCCGCCGCCGTTTTGAACCGGATCTGTAAGCCAATCAAGAAATTCGGAGCTGCATCCGATCTCCTTTGGCCCCTGGTGTCCGTCATGGATGACAACCCTTCTCAATATTCCGACATAATTGCTGTCATTTACCAGCTGCCACGACTTGGCTGTTGACGGATACCATGAGGTTTCGAAGTCGGTAAGCAAATGAATTTTGTTCCGGTCAGCCAGCGCTTTCATTTTATTTGCATGTTCCATGTTTACTGCAAGAGGTTTTTCGACCATCACATGGATACCTCTTGGGGCGCAGGCCTGAACAACCGCAAGGTGTTCGTAAATTGATCCGAAAGCCAGCACTGCTTCCGGCTTTGACTGATCGAGTAATTTTTCAAAATTGTCGTGAAACAGCGAGGGATCAAGATTGTATCTTTTCGAATATTTTTCGACAAGATCCTGGTTAGGTTCATAAATGCCGGTCAGTTTAAGACCGGGATTATCCTTAAGCCTCCCCAGTATGAATGAAATGTGATCATGGGTCATCCGGGAAATCACGAACGTTACCGGCCTGTCGGCCTGATTCTGAGATTGTGAAGCAAAACAGATGAAAAAGAAACCTGTGAGAGCAAGGACAAGCGTTTTTATTGATTTTCTGAATGTCATGATAAATGAGGTTAAAGATTCTAATCAGTCAAGAGCTTTAAATTTAGTGAAATTGCCGATATTATACTCCTGTATGGGAACCAAGGAACTTTGTGACTGGGTATGCGGTGGTGCAGAATCCTCCAATCTTTATGCAGCAAGTACTTGCAAAATATGATGAATATCGCTAATATTGCAGTCCGAAATTCAATTGAGGGCCCATAGCTCAGATGGTTAGCAGCACCTGACTCATAATCAGGGGGTCGCTGGTTCGATCCCAGCTGGG
>JBLNAO010000037.1:0-5131 GCA_050259395.1 Chloroflexota bacterium | reverse complement strand
GCATTTTTCTCGGCTACGATCTCCACAACTGCCGCGTGAAGCTGATTTTCGTCCCTCATTGGTGCGGTGCATCCCTCGAGATAGCTGACATAAGCTTCTTCATCTGCAATGAGGAGAGTTCTCTCGAACTGTCCCGAATTAGCCTGGTTTATCCTGAAGTATGTCGATAGCTCCATCGGGCACCTTACCCCTTTCGGAATGTAGCAGAATGAGCCGTCACTGAAAACTGCGCTGTTAAGTGTGGCAAAGAAATTGTCGGTGTAGGGAACCACTGAGCCAAGGTATCTTTTCACAAGTTCAGGATATTCCCTGACGGCTTCGCTGAAGGAACAGAAGATGATCCCCAGTTCGGCAAGGGTCTCCTTGAAAGTGGTTTTTACAGATACACTGTCGATGACTGCGTCAACCGCAACTCCTGCCAGATGCTTCTGTTCAGTAAGAGGTATTCCGAGCTTGTCGAATGTTTTCCTGAGTTCAGGATCTATGTCATCCATGCTATTGACCACCGGCCTTTTCTTAGGCGCAGCATAGAAGATTATATCCTGGTAATTGATAGGTGGAATTCTGAGGTTGGGCCATGTGGGCATCTTCATTGTAAGCCAGTGGCGGTAGGATTTCAGCCTGTACTCAAGAAGCCATTCAGGCTCCTCTTTCTTCGCTGAAATAATTCTTACAACGTCTTCGTTAAGCCCCCTTGGTATGAGCTCCATCTCGATGTCGGAATGGAAGCCATATTTATATTCACTGGTGGTGACCTCGGTAATTATTTTATCCTGGTCTTTTTCCATATTTATCTTAACCTTACAGTTTAATACATAAAGACCTGGGTTGCAATTGATTACAAAACAACATCCTCATAATTAGACAACTTTGCCTGCAGGTCATAATTGTATTTAATCTAAATAAAGATGCAAAAATATAAATTTTAAGCGATTAAAAAAGAAAAACGGCCCTCCGGTTTGTTATCTGTGGATGTAAATTGATTTTACACATGCGACTGAACCGAAAATTGTTATATATTCGCCGCTTGTTTAATCTTAGGAATAAAATCACTACCAAGTAACATGAAGAATACCTTAAACAGTATCCTGATCCTGAATGGCAGAAAGATACTCGCATTATTATTTTTTCTGATTTTGCCTCTGTCGCTTATGGCTGCTGATGGCAGTGTGCCGAAAGTCGGCCCGATCCGTGTCGAATTTATTATTTTCGGACTCATACTTCTTGGCGTCGCGTTGTTCCATCATCACACTTTCTGGGTTGCCGTAATTGGCCTGTCCGTCCTGTTGACTTTCAAGCTTGTTTTTGATCCCGGATTTCACCTTTTCGAGCACCTTTTCGGTGAGAATTCATTCGCAACGCAGATCATGGACAAAAACATGCGCCAGGGTGAATGGGGAATTCTTCTGAACCTGCTGGGGCTTCTTCTTGGATTTGCAATTCTTTCGAAAATATTTGAGGAATCAGGAGTTCCTGATGTTCTTCCACATTATCTGCCCAACGACTGGAAAGGTCCCTTTGTACTGCTCATCTTTGTTTTCGTTCTGTCATCGTTTCTCGACAACATTGCAGCAGCACTCATCGGCGGAACGATTGCCCTGGTTGTGTTTAAGAACAAGGTTCACATTGGTTATATTGCAGCCATTGTTGCTGCAAGCAATGCCGGAGGAAGCGGCAGTGTTGTCGGTGATACCACCACCACGATGATGTGGATCGACGGCGTCTCAGCTTTTAATGTGCTGCATGCCTATGTTGCCGCCGGTGTTGCCCTCATCTTTCTGGCATGGTTTGCCGCTCATCAGCAGGACAAGTACCAGCCAATACAGAAGGACGCAGATGTAAATGTTAAAGTTGACTGGGTGAAGATCTTCAACGTTGTTCTTATTCTTGCAGGCGCAATTATATCCAATATTCTTTATGACATGCCTGCACTCGGCGTCTGGATAGCAATTGTAATCGGGGCGCTGCTGAGACGGGCTCCATGGGGTGAAGTGCCTGCGTCAATCAAGGGTACCATCTTCCTGCTTTGCCTTGTGATGTCAGCATCGCTTATGCCAGTAGAGGAGCTCCCAAATGCATCGTGGGTAACTGCTTTCGGCCTGGGTTTCCTTTCGGCCGTCTTCGACAATATTCCCCTTACGAAACTTGCTCTTGATCAGGGTCATTACGACTGGGGCATGCTGGCATACACCGTTGGGTTCGGAGGTTCTATAATATGGTTTGGTTCATCGGCTGGAGTTGCAATCACAAACAAATTTCCAGAGGGAAGAAACGTTGTTAAATGGGTAAAGAATGGTTGGCATGTGGCAGCAGCCTATGTCATTGGATTTTTCACTCTCTACCTTCTTCTCGGATGGGAACCGGCCGACACGAAGGAGCATAAGATAATCAATTGCCAGGTTCCGGGTTGTCCGATGGCAGGCAAGGAAGAAGCAATGGCAATGCCCTCCGGGACGGAATATCCGGTTATAAAATTTTAAAAAAATACACAAAGTTACACGGGGTAGCACAGAGTGACAGGATCCGATCTCTGTGGTATTCTGTGTTCCTTTGTGATCCTCTGTGGCCCTCTGTGTAATTTTTTTATACCTTTATTTCTTTAAACGATCGTTATGAAAAAAATTTTCCCGTTTATATTGCTGGTTTCCGCATCTTTCAACCTTGCCGCCCAGAATGAAAAAGAGATAAAAGCAGAAATTAAGCATGTAACTGTGTTCCCCGACAGGGCACAGGTAAACCATGAAGCCCCGGTTTCACTTGTTCCGGGAAGGACTGTTCTGAAGCTTACCGGACTGTCACCGTACATCGATGCGCAAAGCGTTCAGGTGAAAGGCTTTGGTGAGTTCACAATACTTTCTGTGAACCAGCAGAATAACTTCCTCCAGAATCTCGAGGACATCCCTGAAATGAAAAGCATCAGGAGCCAGATAGAGGAACTGCAGATGAAGATTGAAGACGAGAAAGCTGCAATCTCGGTGCTCCAGGAAAAAGCTTCTTTCCTGACAACAAATAAAGCCCTTCTTCTTAAAGAAACCAATACTTCCGCAGAGCAGGTA
Organism: Chloroflexota bacterium; assembly: GCA_050259395.1. Classification (GTDB taxonomy): domain Bacteria; phylum Bacteroidota; class Bacteroidia; order Bacteroidales; family VadinHA17; genus LD21. Next base: position 2,075 of record JBLNAO010000037.1, on the reverse strand, counting down.
AAGAGCATCATGGATCTTTATACTGCAAATATGGAGCAGGTCACAATGACGACCCTGAAAAAGCAGAGGCAGATAAAGGAATATGAAAAGCAGATATCCGTATTACAGCAACAAGTATCGACAAGGCTTGAAAAGCAGCAGCTGCCCTCAGGTGAGATAACTATAAATGTATCGAACGAAAAACAGGTATCCGGCAGGCTGTCAATTAGCTATGTCGTGACAAATGCCGGCTGGTATCCTTCCTATGACATCAGGGTTGACGATACCAGGAACCCTGTGACAATATCGTATAAGGCCAATGTGTTTCAGAATACAGGCAATGCCTGGAAAGATGTGAAGCTCAGTTTTTCGAACGCAACACCATGGGTCTCCGGCAACATCCCTGTGCTTTATCCCTGGTTCATTGATTTCCCGCAGATGATCCAGCCTGTTCTGAGAGGCAGGGTGGCCGGCGTAAAAAGTGAAGCCATGCCTGCAATGGTCGAAGTATCTGAAGCCAAGGCTCTTGATGAGGTCTCATATGTTCAGGCTACAGGTCCCGAAGTTCAGAAGCAGGTTGGAGAGACAACCGTCACCTTCGACATTGCCATGCCTTACAGCATACCATCGGATGGCAGGATGCAGACAGTGGAAATCCAAAGTCTTACTTCTCCTGCAGAGTATAAGTACCTGACACTCCCGAAAGAATCACAGCTTGCATATCTCACAGCCAACATAACAAACTGGGCGGAACTGAGCCTGCAGAGCGGTGAGGCTACCCTCTATTTTGAGAATTCATTCGTCGGGAAATCGTACCTTAATGTGAATCAATTAACAGATACCCTGACTGTTTCACTTGGAACAGACAACAGCCTGCTCGTTAAACGTGAAAAGAGGAAAGACTTTACAAGCAGAAGGATCCTGGGATCAAATAAGACTGAAACTTATTCATTCCTCATAACTTTAAGGAACAACAAACCCAATCCTGTGAACATGACTGTAAAGGACCAGATTCCGGTTTCCTCAAACAGCAGCATAGAGGTCGAAGCTGTTGAATTGTCAGGAGGGAAATATAATTCCGGAAATGGTTTTGTAACCTGGGACCTCTCAATAAAACCCGGGGAAACGAGGCAGCTGATCCTTACTTATTCGGTTAAATACCCAAAGGATAAAAACCTGATACTTGAATAAGCAATGAATATTCTCGGAAACCTTATATGGCTGCTTTTCGGAGGTATAATTATCGCAATTGAGTATTTTATCGGAAGCATTGTCCTGTTTATCACCATCGTGGGTATACCTTTCGGCCTTCAGACACTGAAGATGGCTTCACTTGCATTATGGCCCTTCAGCAGGGACACGAGGGTTCATGTACGTGCAAACGGATGCATTTATATCCTGATGAACATCATCTGGCTGCTGACAGGCGGGATATGGATTGCGGTGACGCACGCAATTTTCAGTCTCATCCTGTGTATCACAATTATTGGGATTCCTTTCGGCATGCAACATTTCAAGCTTACCGCAGTTGCACTGAACCCTTTCGGGAGGGATATAGTTAATGTATGAGTGCCTAGAGTGACTAGAGTGAGCTAAAGTGACTGGAGTACTAAGAGTTAAGGATGGTAAATTGAGTAATTATGGCGGATATTGAAGGTACACCCATTGGCAAGCTCGGGAAGTTCGGGTTGATAGAACATGTAACTAAAAACGCAAGGCAGGCAAATAAAACAACCATCCTCGGTATTGGCGATGATTCTGCAATAATAGATTCAGGCGATCAGCTTACTCTCGTAACCACCGACCTGTTCCTCGAAGGAATACATTTCAACCTGATATACACCCCTTTAAAGCATCTTGGCTATAAGGCGGTAATAAGAGGCATATCAGACATTTATGCAATGAACGGCACACCCGGGCAGATACTTGTGGCACTGGGCATAGGGTCAAGGTTCAACGTTGAACAGGTCGAAGAGATTTATGATGGCATCAGGCTGGCTTGCGACAAGTATAATATTGATCTTGCCGGAGGTGATACAACAAGCTCTTATACGGGACTGACAATCAGTGTCACTGCAATCGGAACAGTACCAAAA